>NZ_QBLR01000480.1:0-1495 GCF_003070835.1 Halanaerobium sp.
ATAACTTACAGGCACCTTCTCCAGGATTGCTGACATAAACCTCAGCTTCAATACCTGTTTTTTCTTTATAATTTTTCTTGATCATATCTATAAATTGATCTATCTTGTCTTTTTTGACTAAATTAACCGTACAGCCTCCAAAACCAGCTCCAGTCATTCTGGCTCCCTCAACACCGGTTTCTGCTGCTAAATTAACTAAAATATCTAATTCTTCACAGCTGACCTCATAATCTTCACTTAAACTTTTATGGGAGGCATACATCAAGTCACCAAATTTCTGCAGATCATCAGCTTCTAAGGCTTTTTGACTTTCTAAAACTCTTTTATTTTCACTGACTACATGATGAGCTCTTTTGTAAACATTTTCTGCCAGTTCAGCTTTATATTTTTCTACTGTTTCAAGATCAAGATCTCTTAAAGCAGTGATTTTACTATCTTCTTTTTCTGCAAAAAACTCTACAGCCTGATCACATTCACTTCGGCGCTCATTATATTTAGAATCTACAAGACCTCTTTCCACTCTAGAATTACAGATTACAATTTGATAATTTTCATTTTCAAAAGGTACCAGCTGATAATCATTTGTTCTGCAGTCAATTAACAGGGCATGGTCTTTTTGACCCAGCCGGGAAATATACTGATCCATAATTCCACACTGTACTCCGACAAAATTATTTTCTGCTCTCTGAGCAAGCAGAGCCATTTCTATTCCATCAATTTTAATTTTATGCAGATCAGTAACTGCCAGAGCAGTAACTACCTCCAGAGCAGCTGAAGAACTTAATCCCGACCCCTGAGGAATATTACCGGTAAACATTAAATTAAATCCCTGCAGGCTTTCTCCTAATTTCTGAATCTCATCAATAACTCCCATTATATAATTTGCCCAGATGTTTTCTTCATCATATTCTAAATTATCCAGATCATATTCTACCATCTGATCATAATCGAGAGAATAGAATTTTATTTTTCTATCAGATCGCAGCTGGGCCAGCATTGTAATCTCTTTTTCAATTGCCATCGGCATCACGAAACCATCATTATAGTCTGTATGTTCACCGATTAAATTAACCCGTCCTGGTGCTTTGTAAGCTCCATTTTCTAAGTCAAAATCTCTAAAAATTCTTCCAAACTTATCACATAATTCCTGTATATCCATAATTGCAACACCTCTTTTATAATTTTAATTTGACTAATAAAACTCATTCTCGCTTTTAGATTAAATACTCAAACTTCGCACTTGTGAAAGTGCTTTTGCACCTTGAAAATTCAATATTATTTACTCAAACTTCGCACTTGTAAAAGTGCTTTTGCACCTTGAAATTTCAATATTATTTAGCAAAAAAATAGCATGAAACCCCCGTTTCTGGTATAATTGAATAGCAAAAAACAAAAAACCATAACGGAGGTTCATGCTATGAAAATTATACCACAAATTTACCAGAATGATAAGAGAATTTTTTCTACTGTCTCAACTTTTTTTAAAAAATATCGA
>NZ_QBLR01000481.1:0-1491 GCF_003070835.1 Halanaerobium sp.
GTATTTTACTTTTATAAAGAATTAATCAAGCTCAGAAAAAACAGCCCCTATCAGGAAATAATTGTAGATGGTAAATATCAGCCGCTTTTAGAATCAGATCCGAATCTGATTGCCTATCTCAGAGAAAAAGAAGGAGAGAGGCTGCTTTTAGCTGCCAACTTTAAAAATAAAGAGGTTGAGATCAATTTAGACTATCAGGTTGAAGAAATTATTTTAAGTAATTACCCTGAATTCGATTACCGAGCTTTAAAAGCTAAAATGCTCGATTATCAATTAAGCCCCTTTGAAACAATTCTACTTAAAGTTAAATAATTTAAAAAAGACTGCTGAATATTTTAGTTCAGCAGTCTTTGCAATTTCTATTTAGTTTAAGCGGCAAAACCCTGCTTAACTTTTACTTCACGCGCAGAGTTTTGATAAGAACTTTCTCTTTTATTAAGCAAATATTTATTTTCAAATTTTGAATCATCGTTTTTCTTTATTTCAGACGAATCTTCAGCTTCTTTATCCTCACCACTGAATTCTTTTTGATTTAATTCAGCCTGGGCTTCCATTTTCATCCGAGTAGCTTTGGCTGCAATCTGCATGTCAGCTCCAGAAGGTTGAGCAGGTGCCGTGGCAGCTCTTTTAATCTGGTCTGTATTTTTAACTGTTTCTTCCGGTGTTTTTGCCGGAGAGGTTTCAATATCTACCGATCCGCCAACTGCATAGCGCTTATTGTCGGGACCGGTTGTGTAACTGTAAGAGGCTGAGCCAGCATACTGGCCACCAGCAGACTGATGAGCCATCTCATGGGCCCGAACTTCACGATCTCTGCGTTTTAATTTTTCTATTTCTCTTTTTTCAGCTTCACTAAATTCATTTTTATTTGAATTGTCATTTTTGCTTTCATTGTTTTGATTCTGCCCTTCGGCAGAACTCGAGGAATTATCTACAGCATTATCAAAGCTATTATTTTGATCACTTTTATCTTCAGAAGTATTGATTCCTAAGTCAATATCCTTTGACTGAGAATTGCTGTTATTAATATTGGATTTAACAGCCCAGCCTGGAACCGGCTGAGAGTTAAGTGATGACATGGCTAACATTTGGCTCACCCCATTTATCTCTTTTACTTATTATACTATAATTACAATTTTCAAGCAACTAAATTAGCCGGATTAATTAAGATTAATAAATGAGAATTTCTACTTTACATAATCTCAAAATAATGCTATAATAAACTTAGTTAATTTAATAAATTAACAAAGAAACGGGAGTGAGCAAATGGAAAAAGGCAGTTTTAAAAATATGAAAAAACAGAATCAAAAAAACATACTTACTTTAATCAAAAATGAGGATGGTATTTCCAGGGCTCAGATAGCAGAAAAGCTGGATGTCTCCCGGGCTACAGTAACCAATATTGTTAGGGAACTGGTTAAACTTGAACTGGTTGAAGAGTCAAAAATGGGTGAATCCCGCGGGGGCAGAAGGCCGATGCTGCTCAAACTG
>NZ_QBLR01000003.1:0-57308 GCF_003070835.1 Halanaerobium sp.
AAAGCAGTCCTTCCGGTGCATCGAGTTCCTGCCATCGGTGTTGAAAAAGCTGCTAAAATTTTAAAAAAGAGGCTGCTAAATATGCAGCCTCTTTTTTTCTGATGTTATTTTATTGAAGATTAAATTTAAACTAATAATTTAAGCTAATTTCTTAATTATCTTTTCTAAATAGCGTGACTTAAGCTGTCGGCTGGCCATTGCCTGTTTAATTGGAGGCAGTTTTAAGATAGCTGAGACTACAGCTGCCATTGCCCGGTGGCTGCCGAAAGCCTGGTTTTCAAAAATTAGATTGGCAAGTTTTCCTCTTTCAATTGCCATCATAACAGTTCTGTGGACTGAATTTACAGGAGTTATAATTTCTTCCTCACGCCGCTGCAGACTTAAGGAGCTGTTGGGACAGGATCTAACACAGACACCACAGCCCAGACAGATGTCATGATCAATCACAATTTTTTCAGCTTCTCTGGAGATTGCATCGATTGGACAGGCCTCAATACATTTGCCGCAGTCAAGGCAGCTTTGATAATTAATCTGAGGCAGATAATGAGTTGTCTGCACAGGGTGTAAATTTCCGAACTTTTTAGCTGCCAGGAGAGCCTCACAGCAGCAGCCGCAGCAGTTGCAGATAAAAGTAGGACTCTCACGCACATTTTCTCCACACTGAACCAAGCCGTGCTCATACGCCTGATGGAGGAGTTCCAGACACTCAGAGCTGTCAACGCGACGTGCATGATCATGTCTGATTAAAGAATCAGCAGTATTATTAAAAGTCATGCAGATATCAAGTGGAGCATCACAAGCCTGATCAAGGTGGTGCATTTTATGCCGGCAGTAACAGGTACTAATCTCTATATCTTCAGCACTTTCTATAATGTGGCTTGCTTTTTCAAAATCCAGAATATGGACCATATTATCTTTTGATAATACTTCTTCATTAACATAGACCCGGCCCAGTTTGGTTTCACTGGCTAAAAATAGGTCTTTAATAAAATCTTCTTCCACATTTAAATACTGATGATATAATTCTGCCAGCAGTTTTTGATTAATGTCCTGTCTGGTTCTCATCATTGAAAATTCGAAAAAACCGGCCATTGGTGGCGGCAGAATATATTTTTTAACACCCTGATCTTTAGAATCAAGCAGGATTGCCCTCTCTGCCAGTTCATCCAGAATATTTTCTGTTTTTACCTGATCCATCTTTAAAGTTTTAGCTGCTTTTTCAACAGTAAAGGGTTTTACCGGCAGCTGGGCTACTATTTCTGCCTCTTTTTCACTGAAAAGTATTGATAAAATTTTGTATAAAGTTTTAGATGGTGGTGCTCCCTGAGGAAATTGATTTAATCGTTCTTCAAGATTTTTATAGGCTGATTTTGCTGTTTTATGGGACAAAATATTCACCTGCTTTCTTAATATATAATTAAACAATAGTGAAAGATTTCCCTTTATTTATTTGAAATTGCTTTAAATTTTAAATTGACTGTTATTGTGATATAATTCAAATCAGAGCTTACTTAATTGTTAAAGCACCCAGGAATTAATATTTGAAAGAGAAAGGAAGGGATAATTTGAAGCAGGAAATTGAAAATTCAATTCAAAACTTTATAGCTAACTATCAGCAGAAAGATGATATAGAGAGCAGCTGGAAAGAGCCGGATATTAAATATGCAGCTGCGGCTGATCCAATGTTTAATCAACTAAAAAGGGTTGTTTCAGAGGATCACTTAATGCCTGAAGATATAATGACTGATGCCAGAACAGTGATCGCGTATTTTATTCCTTTCGCTGAAGAAATTGCTAACTCAAATATTGAAGGAAAATACAGCTCACATCAGTGGGCAAAAGCATATATCGAAACAAATCAGCTGATCGCAGAATTAAATCAGCATTTAAAAGACGAGCTGTCAGAAGAGGGCTATCAGGCAAGTCTCATTGCAGCCACCAATAATTTTGATAAGGAAAGGTTAATCAGTGACTGGTCTCATCGGCATGCTGCTTATATAGCAGGACTTGGAACTTTTGGACTGAATAACATGCTGATCACCGAAAAGGGCTGTGCAGGTCGAATTGGAACTATAGTTACTGATTTGAAACTTGCAGCCTCAGAGCGGAGAGAAGAGGAAAGATGCCTCAATAAGGCTGGTTTTAACTGCAGTCAATGTGTTGACCGCTGTGTCAATGGCTCACTGCAGGCTGATTCATTTGACCGCCATCAGTGCTATCAACTGCTTTCAGAAAATGATGAAATTCATCCTGAGTCAGCTCTGACTGATGTCTGCGGTAAATGTTCGGTTGCTTTACCCTGTTCTTTTAGCTCTCCAGTTTAATAGCCTTTTTATCCTCACCAAAGTCTGATTATATTAATGGAAGTTCTATAGTTGTTGATGGAGGAGCAGGCAGCTCAAACTTATAAGCGGGCATATATGCAGTCCTCAACTATTTCTATCTCATTTTCGGCTGCATAATCTCTAATTTCCTGGCTCCTGGTTCCCGGCTGCAGCCAGACATATTTAATTCCCAGTTTATTAATTTCTTTGATAACTTTAATCCCATGTTTTGGATTAACAACCATATCAACAACATCAATCTGAGCTTCTATCGAGCTCAGGTCAGGATAACATTTTAGACCGTTAACTTCTTCAAACTTAGGGTTAACTGGGAAGACATTATAATTATTTTTATTCAGTTTTTTAACAATTTTGTGGCCGTATCTATTTTTCTTTGTGGTGGCACCAACCACTGCCCAATTTTTCATCTTCATAGTTTTTTCAATCAGACTCATAATATCAGCTCCTTAAATTGTGATAATTATTAGTTCTTTAATCAAGTTTATCAGATTTAATTCCTGATTTAAAGCATTTTCAGTTTTCAGCTTTCCTTTAAAATTAAAATAGAAGACCGGCTTTTTAGGCAGGAATATTTATTCTTAAAATCAAATATAGTAATAGTAAGTTTAAATTAACTTTATTTTAAATCAGCAAAGAGAAGAAAGAGGAGGATCATAAAGATGAATAAAAAATTAAAAGTATCAATTGTTTCCGGTGCCCTGCTGGGAGTGATCTGCATTATCGGTGGAGGAATTAGAATGGGCTTCAGCGGCAATGAGCTTTATCTATTTGCCCTCTGGTATAACAGGTTAATTATGGGGATTTTAATTGGTCTAACTAAAATGAAACCAGGACTTGAAGGGCTAATTAAAGGTGGTAATCTGGGCTTAATGGTTTCTCTTGCTTTCTATCTTTCCACAGGTATGACTGATCGGATTTCATTTTTTGCTGGTATTATTTACGGAGTGATTATTGTAGCAGTGGCCAGAAAATATGAATAGATTAAAAAGCGCAGCAGATATAATTTGGGGTGATTAAAATTAAGGTAATTGATTTTGAAAAATATTTAAAAGAATATGAGAAGACAACAGGACTTTATCCAGAAGAGTTAATGCAGATTGGGGAGAAATATCATCAAAAAGAATACTTAACTAAAGAGGAATTATACCAGCTGGCTCATTTGAATTCCACCCGCAGTTCCTACCATGTAAAAAAGAATCCTGCCAACCGTGTGGAAAAAGTTACTGAGGCAGCCTATCAGCTCTATGATGATTTTTGCCGTCTGGCCCTTTATACAAGTTTAATGGGAATTGGTACTCCAACCGCTTCAGCAATTTTAACTTCTCTAAACCCTGAAAAGCACTGTGTAATTGACACCAGGGTCTGGGCCAGCCTCTATAATCTAGGATATTTTGAAAAGGAAAAAGAAAGTTTTAAGCCAGATGACTACCTTAAAATAATAAAAATTGTGCGGGAGATGGCTGCAGATGGAGAATTTACAACTGCAGAAATCGGCTATGCCTTATTTGCTTATGATGTAGTTCACCGCAAAGGAAATTTACACTAGAATTTAAAGCAGTCCACCGACTAGAAGATTTAATTAACAGAGGACAAAGATTATAAAATTACGACTTAGGAGGATTTTATGAATAAAGCAATGCTCTGTAGGGTAAAGAGAAAACAAGAGGAGAAAAATATTTTAATCATAAAAAATAAAATTGAGCCAGAGGCTGAGGGGCTTAAAGTTGATTATCAGTTTGAAGATACTGATCCAGCTGTCCAGCAGCTGATTAGCTCTCAGGTCGGTCAAAAGCTCGAGCTAGATTTTTTAGCGGGAGAAAAAAGCTGGCAGTTAAGCAGTAAAAAAATGTTTATTTCAAATTTTGATTATGCCTATGATTTATCAAGTTTAACTGATTTTATTGATTCATTAATTACATTTAAAGCCAACGACCGCCAAATTGACCGCGAAATAATTCAGATGCTGAAAGATGATATTTTTTCTGCGGCCGTTTTCTGGGAGAACGACACCATAGATCAGGATTTAACAGCAGAACTGATATTAAAATACTGGGATTTAGATCCAGTTCAGAACTATCCGGATAATGATTATTATAAAAAGCTAATGCAGTTTGCTGACAGTAAGCTGGATACAATTGACCATGAAACTGCTGATTTCTGGTTTGATATTCCTGCAGCAGTCAGATCTAAAATAAAGGAAGAGGTTGAATCAGGCAAAATCAGTTATGAAAATTGTTCAGTTTATCTTAAAACAGCAGTTAATAGAATTGTTAATACCATTCTCCTAAATTTTATCAGCGAAGCAGCAGGTGAAAGCCAGGAAAGTATTAATAATCTCTTTGAAAAGTTTCACTACCAGTTGATAGATGAACTGACAAAAATGGCGCTAGAAGAAAATAAAAAATTAAATTTAAGGCCGATTATTCCCCACGCTGATTCTGAAAGAAAGGATTTAAGCCTGCAGCCTGACCTTAAAATCACGGAATATTCTCTCCTTGAAATATTTGATCATTATTCAATTGCAGTCGACTTTGAAGCTTTAAACTTATTTTCTGAATCCTCTTTTAAAACACTTTCTGACTATCTTAGTAACTTAATTATCCATCTTGATTACTTAAATCAAATGAGAGAAAAAATAAAATGTGAAAGCTGTGGCCAAAAGCTTGATTATGAACTGAAGTATTCAAGCAAATATGCCGTCTATAAAGTTGATTCTGCCCGCTGTACTAATCTGGACTGCCAAAAATTTGATCAGGAAATTAAATTTGATTAACTTTTAAAAATTGCTAAAAAATGCTATAATAAAAGGACATCTTGATAGATAAATTTGATCAAAAAATGGAAAGGAAGTTTTTTTAAAGCTGGTATGAAAAAATTAGAAGAAAACTTGAACTTTTATCGAAAAATATTAATATTGACCGCAGCAGCCTATCTTATTTTTGCTGCTGTTTATAAATTTACAGCTGGAGTTAGTGATCCCATGTCTTCAGCAGAGAGGCTGATTTCAACTCTGGTTTTTCTCTCAACATTCGCCCTTTCGTATAAATCTGAATGGCTTAGAAAAAATATCGCGGGGGTCACTTTTTTACTTTCACTGCTGGCTATTTTTCAGCTTTTTTATTATACCTACCTTCAGAATTTTACGGTAGAACTGGCAATTTTAATTATTTTTGTCACGGCAGTTTTTAATCTGATTTTCAACTTAAATCTGCTAAAATTTATGAGTGATCTGCTTTTAGTTCTGGTGATGATTTTCAGCCTTTATTTTTCTGATTCGGGCCAGATTATTGTCCCACTTTATTTCAGCTCCTATCTTATGATAACGGCACTCAGCTTTTATGTCAGCTACAGTATCGAACAGTCACAGAGCAGGATCGCAAAAAATGTTGAAGAATTAAGAGAACAGTATCAATTTCAAAAAACCCTGGCAGATGTTTCTTCCAGACTGGTTAATCTGGGGCTTGATAACTTTAACTTTAAAATTAATGAGTCCCTAAAGGTTTTGGGAGAATTTTTTGGGATAGACCGCAGTTATATCTTTAAAATTTCTGAAGATAAAAAGACAATGTCCAATAAATTTGAATGGACTGCTCCTGGGATTAAATCTCAGAAGGACCGCCTCCAGAACCTGAGCACTGAAAAATTCAACTGGTGGTTTGAAAGATTGAATAACAGAGAGACCATAGTTATTGAAAGTGTTGAGGAGTTGGAAGCTGAAGCAGCTCCTGAAAAAGAAATTCTCAGAGAACAGGATGTAAGTTCTTTAGTTGTAATGCCAATTTTAATTGGTGAAGATCTTTATGGTTTTTTTGGATTTGATCTTGTTGATTCTGAACTTAACTTCAGTCAGCCGGTACTTAATCAGCTTAAGATTTTTACCGATGTGATTACAACAGCAATTTCCAAACATCTAGATAATTTAAAAATTAGAGAATTGAGCTATTATGACAGTCTGACAGGACTTTATAACCGCAGATTTTTTGAGGTTGAATTAGAAAGACTGGACAGTAAAAGGCAGCTTCCTATTTCAATTCTGATGGCTGACTTAAATGGCTTAAAGATTATCAATGACAGCTACGGCCATAAAATGGGAGATCAGATGCTTAAAAAAGCTGCTGAAATTTTAAAAAGTTCATTAAGAGAAGAGGATATTTTGGCCCGTCAGGGTGGAGATGAATTTATTATCCTCCTGCCCCAGACCGATCAAAAAACAAGTGCGGAGATTATTCAGCGGATTAAAGAGAAAACAGGTAAAATAGATGGACTGGAGCTGCCGCTTTCGATTGCAGTCGGTCAGGCAACTAAATTTAGTCCGGAAGAGGATATAGGAGAGGTTATCAAAGCGGCGGATAATCAGATGTATGAGAACAAACTTTCTGAAAGCCGAAGCAGCAAGAGCAATATTGTTCAGGGCTTAATTAATGTACTTGATACTAAAAGCAGTGAAACCAAAGAACACGCACTGAGAATGACCAAACTTGCCTTTGATTTTGGAGAAAAACTTGGGCTGACAGAATCAGATCAGAACCGACTTTCTCTGCTGGCAACCCTGCACGATATTGGTAAAATTAACATCAGCGAAAGTATTTTAAATAAAGTAGATAAATTGACAGATCAGGAATGGGAAGTCATGAAAAAACATACAGAGCAGGGTTATAAAATTGCCTCCTCCTCGGAGGAATTTGCTTCTGTAGCTGAAGAAATATTTTCCCATCATGAAAACTGGGATGGCAGTGGTTATCCCCGTCAACTGCAGCAAAAAGAGATTCCATATCTAGCGAGAATTATCTCTCTGGTTGATGCTTATGATGTAATGACCCACGAGCGGCCATACAGTAAGGCAATGTCTAAAGAAGAGGCTATTAAAGAAATCAAAAAATGTTCGGGAACTCAGTTTGATCCTGAGCTGGCAGCTAAATTTATTGAAATGCTGCAGTGATGCCCATTTGAACCAGGTCCAAATCGTACGATTTGGACCTGGTTCAAAAGAATTGATTCACAAAGTTGAGGAGGTTAATAATGAGCTTAAAAATTATGCATACAGGAGATCTGCACCTGGGGATGAAATTTAATCAGTACCCAAATATCAGCTCCGAACTGGAAAATGCCCGCTATCAGGCGCTGGAAAATGTAGTTGTCGAAGCTAATCAGAGAGGAGCTAATCTGCTGGCTATTGCAGGTGATCTCTTTGATCGAGCCAGTATTAAAAATGTTAAGATCAAAAAAGCAGTTGAAATTTTAAATAAATTTGCGGGCGAGGCAATTTTAATTCTGCCCGGAAATCACGACTACAGTGATGGAGTCAGCAGCCTCTGGTCTCAATTTAAAAAAGAAATTAAGGGAAGAATGCTGATTTTGGACCAGGAAAAAGCCTACCTGCTCAATGAATTTGGTTTAAATGCAGCTGTTTACCCGGCTCCCTGTGACAGGAAACTTTCGAGTCAAAATAAATTGGGCTGGATTAAGAATTTAGATGAGAAGCCGGATGCTGATTATCATCTTGTTCTGGCTCATGGAGCCCTGGCAGGTTTTTCACCTGATTTAAATGACGATTATTTTAAAATGACAGAAACAGAACTTTTAAATTTAGAAATGGACCTCTATCTTTTAGGCCATTCCCATCTTCCCTATCCCAAAAAGGAAAGTGTGAGCGGCCATAAAATTTTTAACAATGGAACTCCAGAACCTGATGGTATGGACTGCAGCCATCACGGCACGGCCTGGTATGTAGAATTAAATGAAAATAAGGAAGTTGAGGCAGAACAAATAAAAACGGGTAATTATCATTTCGCTGATCTGCAGGCAGAGCTAAACTCTTTATCTGAGCTGGAAAATTTAATTAGTGATATTTTAGCTTCTGAAGCTGAGACTAAAATTTTGCGCCTGCAGCTTAAGGGAGAGCTGCCGCGGGAGGAATTTGCTGAAAAAGATAATGAGTTTGCCCGCCTGAGGGATAAATGTTTTTATGTAAAGATAGATCAGAATGATTTAACTATCAGAATTGATCAGGATCTAATAGCTGAAGAATTTGCCGAAAATTCTTTTCCCTATCAATTATTAAAAGAACTGGAAGCTGATCACCAGGCCCAACATCTGGCCTATAAGATGCTGAAGGAGGTACAGGAGTGAAAATAAAAAATTTCAGTACCGAAATTTTTGCAGGAATCAATAACAGAGAATATCAATTTGAGGATGGTTTAAATATTCTATTAGGAGATAATGAGGCCGGCAAGAGTACAGTGATCAATGCTATTTATGCCTCTTTATTTATCAGCCCGCAGCTGAAACTAAATACCACTGAGGGGAAGGAGTTTAAAGCAAGATTTCTGCCCTATCCGGATGGAGATTTTGCCGAGGCAGAGCTCGAATTTGAAGCCGAAACTGAGACTTATAAATTTTATAAAAAGTGGAGCAACAGCAATTACCAGGGCTTTTTAGAGCTCCCTGACGGCCGCAGAATTGAAAAGTCAGGTAAAATTAAAGAATATAAAAATCAGATCTTTCCCTATGGTAAAAGCACCTATAATAACATAGTTTTCAGCAGTCAGCAGGATATAAAGACGACTTTAAAAAGAATTAGTGCTGAGGAAAATCCGGAATTGATCGATACTATTAATTCATTTTTGCGCAGGGCGGTAATGGAACTGGACGGGATTTCTATTGATAAATTCCGCAGTAAAATTGATAATCAGCTGGAGGAACTGACAAAAAAGTGGAATCTTAAGGCAGATGCAGTCAGCAACAGCAGCCGCGGAGTTAATAACCCCTATAAAGTTGGAACCGGAGAAATTTATGATGCCTATATTGACAGGGAACAGCTTAGAGCCAGGATTAAGCAGGCAGAGGTAAATGAGCGTCAATATGAAGAACTTGGACTGGAAATTAAAAAGTTAAAGCAGGAGGAAGCTCAAATTATTGCTGAGATTAAGGAGCTTTCTGAAATAGAGTCGGAAATAAATCAGCGGGCAGCAGTTGAACTGGAAATAGACAGTCTGGCTGAAAAAACCAAAAAAATGAAACAGGTTGCTCAAAAGTGGCCGGAACTCAAGGCAGAACTGCAAAAATTAGAGCAGAAGCAGGAGACAAAGTCAGCAAAGCTTGCAGAATTAAAGGCTGAAATTGAGCGGGCTGAAAAGTTGAAAAAAGAGCAGGAAATAAAAAGTAGGCTTGCTGAGATTAGAACAGCAGAAAAAAAGCTTGCCGAACTGAAAGAATTAAAGGCTGAGATTTCTGCCACACCGGAGCAGGTGGAAAAGCTCGAAGCATATAAAAATAAAATAGCAGCAGCAAAAGCAAGCCTTAAAGCTGCAAAGTTAAAAGCAAAACTCAATTTTTCTGCAGCAGAATCGATTAAAATTTCAGCCGGGGTTGAGGGTGAAAAAACTGTTGCTGAGGGTGAAATTATTGAGGCTGATGGTTATTTAAGAATTAAAACTGAAGAGCTGGATATTGAAATTGAATCAGCAGAAATAGATTTTAAGAGTTTAAAAAAGGAATTTGAAGAAAATCAACAGAAATTTGAAGAATTGAAAACAGTAATGAAAGTTAAAGACCTCGCTCAGGCAAGGAAGAAGCTGCAGGAGCTGGCTGAACTGAAGCGAAAAATTGAAGCCAATAGAGATAAGATTAAGGAACTGCTGGCAGGCGAAAAAATAGAAGCTCTGGAAGCTGATTTGTCTGAATTAACAGGATTAGAATCGGCGCGGGAGACTGAGCTGGTCAGAAAAGAAATTGATTCTCTGACTTCCGAGCTGGCAGAGCTGAATACAGAAATCAAACTTAAAGAAACTAAAATTGAGGAATTTAAAGCGGATTATCAGTCTTTAGAAGCTCTCAAAGATGAGCTGCAGCAAAAAGAAAAGAAGATAGAAACTCTGCAGCAGAGACTGGAAGAACTTGCTTCTCTTCCAGAAGAATATGATACTACAGCTGAGTTTATCAGTGATCTAAAGGCTAAAAGAGAAAAGCGAGAAGAAATTAATCAGAACTTAAGGGAGAAGACAGCTAAGCAGCAGCAGTTAGAAAATTCACTGCCGGAAGCTTCGACGAGAGAGATGGAAGCTGAATTTAAGGAGCTGGAGCAGAAATTAGCCAAGCTTAAAAAGCAGGCTCAAAATTTGCTGCAGATTAAAGAAGTTTTCGAAGAAAAATTAGAAGAGATGGATCAGAATTCATTTCAGCCGTTAGTCGATAGTTTCAGCAGGAATTTAGAAGTTTTAACTGCAGGTAAATATCAGGCGGGAATGATTGACAGCGATTTTTCAATTAAAATTAAGTCAGCTGAAAGTAGAGAACTGCCCGGAAAATTTGAACTGCTTTCTTATGGGACCTATGATGCAGCTGCACTTGCTCTGAGGTTTGCGATTTTTGACAACCTCTTTCAGGACTACGGAGGTTTTATTATTCTTGATGACTGTCTGGTTAATTTTGACCCGGAGCGCAGAAAAAATGCAGTCAGGCTGATTCAGGAATATCAGAAAAAATACCAGATAATTTATACAACCTGTGATCCAGAGCGTGCGGCTGAGTTTGAGGCTAATATCATAAAAGTATAACAATTAAATATAAAAGGTGATTTGATGTTAAAAGATTTAAGTATCGAAACAGTACTCAATAATTTAACAATGGGTATAGCAATTTTGGATGAAAATAGAGATTTTATCTATATCAATGATTTGACTACTAAAATAACCGGTTACTCAATCAGTGAAATTAAAAATCTTGAGCAGTGGTTTAAATTTGCTTTTCCTGATCCTGTTCAAAGAGAAAAAATTCATTCAGCATTTAAAGAAAAACTGGCAGAGAGGGAACACTACAACAGGGTTTCTGAGATAAAAACCAAGTCGGGTAAAAATAAATTTGTAGAATTTAGAGTCAATCCAATTGGTGAGGATTATCTGCTTGTAAACCTGGTTGATGTCAGCAGAAGAATAGAGCGGGAAAAAGAAATAAAATATTTATCCTATCATGATGAACTGACAGATTTATATAACCGCCGCTATTTTGAAGAAGAGATGAAGCGCCTGGATGATTCTCGGCGTTATCCAATCAGTATTATAATTGGAGACCTGGATAATTTAAAAACTGTTAATGATAATTATGGTCATCTGCTGGGTGATGAATATCTGCGCAAAGCAGCCGATATTTTAAAAGAGCTGCTGCGGGCGGAAGATGTTGTAGCCCGAATAGGTGGGGATGAATATGCAGTGCTGCTTTCAAAGACAGATAAAAAAGATTGTATTCAGATCTGTGAGCGGATAATCAAAAAATTTGAAGCTCAAAACTCTGAAAATAATTTTCCAGTTGATTTTAAAATTTCACTGGGCTGTGCGACAGCAAGCAGAAGCGGCAAAAAATTAACTGATATCTACAATCAGGCTGATAAAAATATGTATAAAAATAAGGGAAGGCGTTAATTAAAACTGCTGTAAACAGGAATTCAATAAAAATAGGCATAAAAAAATCAAGGTTCTGACGAATCTTCTTCGATTTCCTGTTTACAGTTTGTTTTTTTACTTTTCTTATTCTTTCGTTTTATTTTCGATTTAGTCCTCCATTACTATCTTTGATTTGCTCAAAGACTATTATTAAAGAAGGCTATCCCTTAATAATTTCTTTTTGCTTACCATTAATAGTAACTTCTTCGGAATTGATCTTAATTAACCTTGATCAATTTCAATCAACAATCTCACTTCTAAATCTCAAATAATCTTACTTGAATAAGAATTTCAAAATACTACTTGTAAACATTCAATCTTAGGACTTCCTCAGAACCTTGTAACTACATTATAGACCTCTACCCTTAAAAACGCAAGGTCGAATAATGTCGATTAAAGCAAAATATCGTTTAATATATTCCATTTTTAAACAAATTCTTAAGCTAGCATCATTTTTCAGAATTTAAACTAAATTAAAATATCTTTTTGAGAACTGGATCGGCTGCGGAATAATAAAATACTTGATAATCAGCAGCACTACCTGTATTATTTAAATTAAGCCAGATAGATAATTAATTGTCAGTGAGGAGAATAAAAATGAATTCAGTTAAACTAATTGAAGATTTATCAAATGCAAATGGGATTTCAGGTTTTGAAGATGAAGTTTTAGCTGTAGTTAGAGCTCGGGCCGAGAAAAACTTAAAAATTGAAGAGGATTCGATGCGCAACCTCTATCTTTATCCCCAAAATTATGATCCCCAAAAACCTGTCTTAATGCTTGACAGTCATTCTGATGAAGTTGGATTTATGGTCAAATCAATTAATAAAAACGGCAGCCTCAAGTTTATTACAGTTGGAGGCTGGTCTCCTCAGAATATTCCCGCTCACAAGGTTAGAATAAAAAACCGGGAGGGTAAATATATCAAGGGGATTGTTGCTTCTAAGCCGCCGCATTTTATGGAGGCAGACGAGAAAGATAAGCTGGTTAAAGTCAGTGAGATGATCATTGATATCGGAGCAGCTTCTAAAAGAGAGGCAGTAGAAAATTATAAAATAGAGGTGGGGGCACCGATTATTCCTGATGTTGAATTTGAATATGACGAGGCCAATCAAATTATGATGGGTAAGGCTTTTGACAACCGCCTGGGAACAGCACTTGTTGTTGAACTGCTCTTAAAATTTTCTGAGCAGGAGTTAGATTTTAACCTTGTCGGCAGTCTCTCTGCTCAAGAAGAAGTTGGTACCCGCGGAGCTGAAGTGACAGCCAGAAAAATTAAACCGGACCTGGCAGTTGCTTTTGAAGGGACTCCAGCAGATGATAATTTTAGAGATGAATTTGATGCTCAATCTGCTTTAAATAAAGGTGGGCAGATTAGACACTGTGATGTTTCGATAATTTCCAACCCTCGTTTTGTCCGCTTTGCCAGAGATTGTGCTCTAGCAAAGAATATTCCCTTTCAGGATGCGGTTCGAACTGGGGGCGGTAATGATGGCGCCAAAATAACTTTAAGTAATAATGCTGTACCTACTATTGTAATTGGAGTTCCCGTCCGCTATGCCCACACCCACTATGGAATTTCTTCCCTGGAGGATTATCAAAATACTCTCAGCTGGGCAGAGGAGATTATAAAAAATCTAAGTCAGGCAAGAATTGAGCAATTTTAACTATAAGCAGGGAGGCAGATTAAGGTGACTGCTCAAAATAATTATTTTTTAGTTGAGGGAAAATACAATACCGCAAGAGTCTTTTCGCAAAAAAGAGATGAGACTGCTGTGGAGCAGATTGCTGCTATCTGCAGTAATGCAGCCTATAAAAATTCTCAGATTAGGATCATGCCGGATTATCACCCCGGACTGGGTAGTGTGATTGGATTTACAGCCACTCTCGAAAATAGAATTATTCCCAATACAGTCGGAGTTGATATCAACTGCGGTATGCACTGCAGCAGATTGGGGAAAGTTGAGATTAATTTCAGGCTGCTGGATCAGTTTATCCGCAGCAGTATTCCCCATGGTTTTAAGCATAATCAGAAGATTAGCCCCAGGATTCCCTCAGACATTAAAGAAGAGATAGTCCGAGTATCTAAAAAGCTGGGCCTTGGTGCTGATAATCAGCTGAAAGGAATCGGCAGCCTGGGAGGCGGCAATCATTTTATTGAAATCAATCAGGCAGAAAATGGAGATAAATATCTGGTAATTCACAGCGGCTCCCGCAACTTTGGCCTGCAGATCTGCAATTATCATCAAAAACAGGCCTATCAGTACTGCCGCCAGCAGTATAAAAAGGCTGCTGATTTAGAATTGAAAGTAGAGTATGATTTAAATAAGTCTAACTCTTTTCTGGAGGGGAAACTGGCAGCTGAATACTACCAGGATATGAAAGTAGCCCAAAAATATGCTGACTTAAATCGAAAAATAATGGCTGAGCGAATTCTTGAGTTTCTGGAACTTGAGGCTCTCGCTAGTTTTCAGACCAGACACAATTACATTAATTTTGAAGATCATATTATCCGCAAGGGGGCTGTTTCTGCTCACCAGGATGAAAAAATACTGATTCCTTTAAATATGAGGGACGGTAGCATCTTAGCCAGGGGGCTGGGAAATCCAGAGTGGAATTATTCTGCTCCCCACGGAGCGGGCAGACTTTTATCAAGGACCCAGGCTAAAAAGGAAATCAGCTTTAAAGAGTTTAAAAAGTCAATGCGAGATGTCTATTCAAGTTCAGTCAAAAAAAGTACAATTGACGAAGCTCCTTCTGCCTATAAATCGGCGGAGGAAATTCTGCTGGCGGTTAAGAAAAGCATTGAAGTAATTGAAGTATTAAAACCTTTATACAATTTTAAAGCAAGTTAAAGAAGATAATTATGAGGAGGCACTAAGATGAAAACAATAGGATTGATCGGTGGTATGAGCTGGGAATCTACAGTTGATTATTATAAAATTATAAATAGAGAAGTAAAAAAGAAGCTGGGTAGTCCCCATTCAGCAGAAATCATTATGTACTCAGTCGATTTTGCAGAGATAGAGAGACTGCAGGCGGCAGGTGAGTGGGATCAGCTAAGTGAAAAGATGATAGAAATAGCCGATAAACTGGAGAGAGCTGGAGCAGATATGATTTTAATCTGTGCCAATACGATGCACCAGATGGCACCAAAAGTTCAGGCAGAACTTGGGATTCCACTGCTCCACATTGCAGATGCGGCAGCTGAAAAAATTAAGGCTGAAGGCTTAAAAAAAGTTGGTCTTCTGGGAACAAAGTATACGATGGAAGGCGATTTTTACAGAAAAAGAATAGAAGAAAATTATCAAATTGAGGTTCTAATTCCTGAGGCTGAAGAGCGGGATTATATCCATCAGGCTATTTATCAGGAACTGGTTAACGGAGTCTTAAAAGATCAAACTAGAGAAAAGTTTCAGAGAGTTATTGCTGGTTTAAAAAATCAGGGAGCAGAGGGAATTATCCTGGGCTGTACAGAAATACCATTACTGATTAAAAAAGAGGACAGCAGTCTGCCGGTTTTTAATACCACTGAGCTGCATGCTAAAAAAGCTGTTAAACTCGCTTTAAAATAATTTTTGTTTTAAAAGCTTATATTATGTTTATCAGCACTGGATTGAATAAATAAGAATTATAAATAGAGGTGAAATCTAATGTTTGCCAATAAACTAATCGCAAGAGCAATGGAATATGCCGCCCAGGCACATCAGGGTGATACCCGTAAAGGGGGAGAGGTTCCCTATATTGTTCATCCCTTTGAAGTGGCAATGATCTTAAAAGAAAATGCTTTTGCAGATAAAATTGTGGCCGCCGGACTCCTGCACGACCTGCTTGAAGATACTGAAGTTGGAAGAGAAGATTTAAAAAGAGAATTTGGAGTAGAAATTCTGGAACTGGTGCTGGCGGCTTCCGAAAAACTGGAAGGAAGAGATGAAAGAAGCTGGGATAAAAGGAAAAACCAGACCATTAAATATTTAAAAGAGGAGGCTGCTTTTATTAATAAGGCAGTGGCCTGTGCTGATAAGTTGAGCAATGCCCGCAGTATCTTAAGAGATTTAGAAGCTGAGCCAGAAGATTTCTGGCAGCGCTTTAGTGCTCCTAAAAGCAAACAGAAGTGGTATTATCAATCTCTGGTGGAGAGTCTTAAAGAACTTGAGGGTCTAAAAATGTATGCTGAATTTAAAGAAGTTGTAGCTGAGATTTTCAAATAAGATAATAAAGCTAAAATAATTAAAACCCGGTTTAGAAACTCCTGTTTTAAAAATAGTGAGTTCCTACCGGGTTTTATAATTTGTTCTTACAAATAAACAATGTAGACAAGCAGACCGTGGCCTGCAGCTAAAATAAGAGTGATATAAGCAAATATTTTATGCAGTTTTAAATTTAAACGGGGATTGAGATTAAAGACCTTTCTAAAAAATCTGATTCCCAGTAAAAAAGTAATTAAAAGTGATGTCAGAGCACTAATACCCATTGGAATAATCCACTGCCCCATATTGACCTCCTCTGCAAACTACAGACTCCTCATTAATAATAAATTATTTTAAAGACTTATTCTACAGTTAATTCAATTTCTCTGCTGCCAAACTTGTTGCATTCTGCATTCAGACGAATGGTGTCTCCAGCTTTTGCCCCTGGAATCATATAGTGTAAATACTGAACCTCATTATCGGTCTGCATTATAAAATTTTGCTCGATATGCAGATTATCATTTAAATAAACTTTTACATTATTGATAAAGTGGTCACTATTATCATTTGAGTTGTGAGGGATTGTAACTTCAAGCATTTTATTTTCAGTATTGAAAGACATCTCTATATCTCCAGGGGGATGCGCATAAACGCTGAGAGTTAGACTGAGAACCAGAGCAACAGTAAAAAAGAGAACTCTTTTCATAATTATTAACCCCTTTCTAAAATTTAATAGCTTTGTTTATATAATTTGCCATTAAAATTATTATTCCTGCTTTTTTAAATTTATTTTTTCTGTATCTGTAAAATGTAATACTTGACTTTGATTGCTGAGAATATATAATGAATATGCGTTTTAAAACCTAAAAATTATATAAGCAAATAAGAAGGGATGATCATGGTGAAAGAAATAATAAAAAAAACTGCCGAAGCTGGAGTTGCAGTAGGAGCTGTTACAGCTTACAGTGCTTTTTTACTCCACATGTGGACTTAATTGAATTTTATATTTAGCCTGGCAGAGTACTGTCAGGTTAAATTTTGACTTCGAATGAAAATGATTCTCAATTAAAGATGTTTTATTGTTGACATATGTTCAATATTGTATTATAATTTATATCGCAATTACTAAATATAATTAGCTGGAGGGATATTTTTGCAGAAATATGATATTTTAATTATTGGTGGAGGACCTGCTGGAATTACGCTGACTAAAAATATAAAAAACAAAAGAGATATTGGAATTATGAGACCGGAAGATCATTCGATGATCTACTGTGCGATGCCTTATGTTATAGAAGATCTGCTTCCCTATGAGAAAACTTTAAAAACTGATGCAATTGTTACTGAGACAGGGGCAGATTTAATTAGAGATCGGGCTCAAAAAATTGATTTTGAAAATAAAGTAGTTAAAACTGAAAAAAATGAAGAGTATCAGTATAATGAATTAATTATTGCTACCGGAGCTGATCCGATTTTACCTCCAATTGAGGGTAGAGAACTTGATGGAGTAATGACTTTTAAAAGTGAAAATGACTTAAAGCAAATCCTGTCTACTCTTGAAGACGGGGTAAAAAATGTTTCGGTTGTTGGAGCTGGGGCGATAGGAATAGAGCTGGCCCAGGCTTTAAATGAAAAGGGGATAAATACAAATTTAATTGATATGATGTCTTCGATCTTACCAAATATGCTTGACTCTGATATTTCGAAGCAGGCTGAAGAGGAGCTAAAAGAACTGGGCATCAATTTATATCTGGATCAGAGAGTTGTAGAATTAAATGGTGACTCAAGTTTAAACTCAATTGTGCTTGACAGTCAGCAGGAGATTAAAAGTGATCTGGTTATTTTTGCTGTCGGTATGAAGCCCAATGTTGAATTTTTAAGAGATACTGCTTTAGAAATTGGTAAAGATGGTATTCTGGTAAATGAAAAAATGGAGACAAACCTGGAAGATGTATATGCAGCAGGAGACTGTGTTCAATTTGAAAGTGGAATAACTGGTGAGGTTATTTCTGGTAAGCTGGCAACAAATGCTGTAGCAATGGGGAGAGTTCTGGCAGCAAATCTGCTCGGCAGAGATAGAAAATATAACGGCTTTTATAATGGAGCTGCAACCAAAGTTGGTGATTATTTTGTCGGAGGTACCGGTCTAACAGAAAAAATTGCAGCTGAAAACTACGATATTATAACAGCTGAGGCTGAGTTTACAACTGCTTTTCCAATTATGCCTTTTGCTAAAGATGTAAAGCTCAAATTGATTGTTAATCAGGCTGACCGCAAGCTTCTGGGAGGTCAGATAATAAGTGGAGAGCCTGTTACAGATAAAGTCGACAAAATAACTATGGCAGTTCAGTATGGTCTGGATGTGGACCAGCTATTAGACTTTAATTATTCTTCTCAGCCATATCAGTCCTTTTATCCTGCCCACAACCTGCTGGTCAAGGCGGCAGAAAATGCGGTAAAAATTCTGGATAATTAATAAAATAGCTGACAATGACTGCAAAATTTAGAATAATAGATTTAATTTTAACCCTCGTTTTCTTAACTGAAAGCGGGGATTTTTCTATTTAAAAAGGATTTTTCTCTTGAATGCTGAATTATATTTAAAGAACTAATTTAAATATTTAATTAACTTTTGAGCTACTAAAAACAATAAAAAGGGGAGAATTTAAGGTGTGGACAAGAAGTGAACTTAAAGAGAATGCAAAAGGAAAATTAAAAGGTTTTTACTGGCAGGCCTTTTTAGTCAGTTTCATTTTGGTAATTACAGGGGGCAGCCACAACCGCCTTGACCTTGGCAGCTCCGGCAGCAGTACCGGTACAACTAATGGTGGTGGGAGTGAATTTGCTCTGGAGATAGCCCTGATTGCAGTAGTGGGAGTCTTAGTCTTTTTAGCCCTGAGAATATTTCTGGGCTATATTCTGGAAGTTGGCGGCAGAAAGTATTTTATTCAGTTGAGCAGAGGTGAGTCTGAGATTTCATATCTGCTTAAGTTTTTTGACAAAAAATATTATAAAAATATTATTACAGTACTTTTATTTAGAGGAATCTATATTTTTCTCTGGTCACTGCTTTTAATCATTCCAGGAATAATAAAAATGTACGAATATCGCTTTGTTCCCTATATTATGGCTGAAAAGCCCGATTTAGATCATAATCGAGCTCTTAATTTAAGCCGGGAAATGACAGCCGGTCAGAAGCTGGATATTTTCATTCTTGATCTTTCTTTTCTGGGCTGGTTTTTTCTAGGAGCATTATTTTTTGGGATTGGGATCTTATTTGTCCAGCCATATTATGATGCTGTTAATGCTGAACTCTATCAAAAGGTTAAAGCACGAGCTTAAATTTTATTAAATATCTTTTCATCCAGTAAGATTTCAATTTTTTATTTGAATATAAATTTTATTTTGCAGTCAATTGGAGGAAATTATTATGGCAAGTAGAGAAAAAGTTAATCAGGCAATTTTATGGTATGAAAGTCAGAGAAATAAATACAGAGATTTAAGAGCTGAAGTGGAAGTGATTTTAAGAGAGGCTCTGAATGAAAATGAGATAATTTTCCACAGTATAGAAAGTAGAGTAAAGTCAGTAGAAAGTTTTCGAGAAAAAGCGAGCCGTGAAAAATACAGCAAACCAGTAGAGGAAATAACAGATTTATGTGGGGTGCGAGTTATTACACTTTTTGAAAAAGAAATCCATCAGATAAGTGATATAATTAAAGAATTATTTGAAATTGACTATAAGCGGAGTGAAGATAAGTCAGATCTACTGGAAGCTGATAAAATGGGTTATAAATCCATTCATTATATTGCTGAACTGAGTGCTGATAAAATAGCCAGGACAGAACTCGAAAGTTTTGCCGGTCTTAAGTTTGAAATCCAGATAAGAAGTATTCTGCAGCACGCCTGGGCTGAAATTGAGCATGACCGTAATTATAAATTTAAGGGTGAGCTTCCAAAACATCTACAGCGCCGCTTTTATGCTCTGGCAGGGATGCTCGAAATTGCAGACAGAGAGTTCAATACACTGTCAGAAGAGGTAGAAAAGTATCGACAGCAAAATAATTAAAAAAAGAGGGGTAATATAAAATGTATAGAAAAGTAAAAAGTTATTTTGAAGGAAGAGAAACTCAGGATGGTGCAGGAGTTAAGCTCAGACGCTGTTTTGGTTATCATCAGATTCCAGATTTCGACCCTTTTTTGATGATGGATTTTTTTGATTCAACTGATCCTTCAGATTACAGCCGTGGATTTCCCTGGCATCCCCACCGAGGGATTGAAACAGTGACTTATTTAATTAAGGGAGAAATTGAACATGGTGACAGTATCGGCAACAGCGGAGTGATTAGAGATGGTCAGTGTCAGTGGATGACAGCAGGTTCGGGAATCTTACATCAGGAATTACCACAGGCTTCAGAAGAAATGCTTGGAGTTCAGGTCTGGTTAAATCTGGCTGCTGATAATAAGATGACTGAGCCGCAGTATGGTGATATTACTGAGGATATGATCCCTATTTATGAGGATGCCGCGAAAAAAGTACACATTATTGCTGGAGAATATGAGGGCCTGAGTGGTGAAATTCAGAGAATTGATACCAGACCTACCTTTTTTGACGTGGAGTTAGAGCCTGAAAGTGAATTTATTTTTGAACTGCCGGCAGATTTTAATGCTTATGCTTTTTTAATCAGAGGAGAGGCTAATTTTGACCCGCAAAAAGAGGATTTAAAGCAATATCCTCAGGGAGTTCTCTACCAAAATGGCAGTAAAATTAAGGTTAATACAGCTAAAAAAGCAGCCCGCTTTTTATTTCTTGCAGGTAAAAAATTAGAAGAGCCGATTGCCTGGGGTGGTCCGATTGTAATGAACAGCAGAGAAGAACTGGCACTGGCTTCGCGCGAACTGGATAATGGTACTTTTATTAAAAATAAAAAGGAGAAAAATGTCAATCAGATTAATAAATTTTATCAGGAAGATTAAAGAAAAAAAGCAGGTTAATACCTGCTTTTTAAATGTTTTTTTAAATTTTTAATTTTCAATTTCTACTTCTTCTATTTTTGAATCTGCTGCATTTTTTTTGACTGATTCAATTCCATGGAGACAGCTTTCTTTAGATTTGTAAGACTGACCGGTAGCAATTATCTGTCCATTTGAAGCTTTAAGTCTGAATCTGTATGCACCTTTTTTATCCTGATAGACTTCAAATTTTCCTGACATTAATATTACCCCCTTAATAAAGACTTTTTTGATATATTTATTATATTACACAGAACTAGAAAAAATATCTAAAAATGAAAACTACTATTATTGAATTTTTTCAAAAATAGGAGGCGGGATAAAGAATGAGTAGAAAAGTAGTTCTAATTACTGGTGCCTCAAGTGGAATTGGGAAGGCAGCCGCAGTGAAATTTCTGGAGCAGGATTACATAGTTTATGGTGCTGCCAGAACTGAGGCAGATCTTGAATATTTAAGTGATTATCCAAATGGCCATTACATTGTAATGGATATTACAGAGGCAGAAATGAGAAAAAATTGTGTGGATCAGATACTGAAAAATGAAGCCGGGCTGGATATTTTGGTAAATAATGCCGGCTATGGAGCTTATGGTGCAGTGGAAGAGGTGCCGCTTAAAGAAGCTAAAAAGCAGTTTGAAGTTAATTTATTTGGCCTGTCAGAATTAACTAAACTTGTAATTCCTGTGATGCGGGAAAAGGGCAGTGGCAGAATTATTAATATTTCATCAATTGCTGGTAAAATCTGGACTCCTCTTGGTGGCTGGTATCATGCCAGTAAATTTGCCTTAGAAGGATTAAGTGACTGCCTGCGCAATGAACTGAGGGGATTTGGAATAGATGTAATTTTAATTGAGCCCGGAGCAATTGAGACCAACTGGGCCCAGACAGCTGGAGACAACTTATTAAAAAGCTCTGGTGAAGGCATTTATCAAAAACAGGCTGAGCGGAAGGCTAATAAATATAAGCAGATGTATGGTGAAGGTGGCATGGCAGCTGAACCGGAAGTTGTTGCAAAAGCAATCTTTAAGGCGGCAGAAACTTATCACCCTAAAGCCAGATATGCTGTTCCAACCCATGCGAAACTAATATTATTTTTTCGCTGGCTGCTTCCAGACAGTCTTTATGACTTTTTCACCAATAAATTTTTTTGATAATTCTTTCATAAGTGATATAATAGATAAGTGAGAGAATTTTAAGAAGGAGCTGTTTTTATGGACGAAGACAATATTCAAAGACTTGAGTATGATGGTAAAGAAATAATATTAATTCCAACTGCTCATATTTCCAAAAAGAGTGCAGAACAGGTTAAAGAAGTAATTGAAACTGAAGAACCTGACAGTGTTTGTGTTGAGCTGGATGAGGAAAGATACAGCTCAATTAATGATGAAGATAAGTGGAGTGAAATGAATATTTTTCAGGTGATTAAGCAGAAAAAATCACTGTTACTGCTGGTTAATTTAATCATCAGTTCTTTTCAGAGCCGAATGGCAGAAAAGTTAGGGATTAACGCTGGAGAGGAAATGAGGCAGGGAATTAGATCTGCTGAGGAAATTGGAGCAGAACTGGTTCTTGCTGACCGCAATATTCAGATTACCTTTAAAAGAGTCTGGCGTGGGCTCGGCCTCTGGGAAAAAATGAAGCTTATTTTTCAGATCATTTCCATGCTTTTTGTAGATGAAGAAATAACTGAGGAAGAGATGGATCAACTTAAGAGTGGTGATGCCTTAAATATGATGCTGGAGGAGATGGGAAAATCTTTTCCCGGGATAAAAAAGCATCTGCTTGACGAGCGAGATCAGTATCTGGCCAATAAGATAAAAAATGCCCCCGGGGATAAGATTGTAGCAGTTTTGGGTGCTGCTCATGTTCCGGGAGTTAAAAAGGAAATTTATAAAGTACAAAATTTGCCTGAGATCACTAAACTGCCGTCTAAACCTAAATGGGGAAAGCTATTTTCCTGGGGAATTCCGGCAGTGATTTTAGTAATTATTATTTCAAGTTTTATCAATAATATCAGTACAGGAATCGAGGTTACTAAGGCCTGGTTTATCTGGAATGGATCACTTTCAGCACTGGGGGTAGTTTTGGGCAGGGGTCATATTTTAACTGTTTTGACTGCCTTTGTTGTAGCTCCCATAAGTTCTTTAAATCCAACTCTGGCAGCAGGCTGGTTTGCTGGCCTGGCTGAAGCCTATCTAAAAAAACCACAGGTTAAGGATTTCCAGAAACTTTCGGAAGGAATTTCGATTAAGGAAATTTACACAAATAAGGTAACTCATATCCTTTTAATAGTTATTCTTGCTAATTTAGGCAGTGTGATTGGAACTGCTGTTGGTGGAGCCAGTGTAATCAGGACTTTTCTGGAGTTTTTCAGTTTTTAGATTAAAATAATATATTAGCAAAAAAAGCTCTTCTTATCACTGCTGTTGCTGTGTAGGAAGAGCTTTTTATTTATTTAGATTTATGGTTATTAATTAAGGAACTAAAACAGTATCGATTACATGAATGACACCATTGCTGGCTTCAATATCTGTTGTAGTAACCTGGGCATCATTTATATAAACCATACCATCTTTAATTGAGATTTCAATTTCCTCACCGAATAGAGTTTCTACCATTGCACCATCCATTTCCAGAACATCTTCAGCCATTACTTTACCGGAAACTACATGGTAGAGAAGAACATTAGAAAGCTGCTCTTTATCAGCCAGTAAGCTGTCTAGAGTACCTTCTGGTAGAGCTGCAAAAGCTGCATCTGTTGGTGCAAAAACTGTAAATGGTCCTTCAGCTTTTAGTGCAGATATTAATTCAGCTTCAGTAAGTGCAGTTGCAAGAGTATTAAAATCATCAGCCTCTAGAGCAGTATCTATGATATCCATTTCACTGCCGCCGTGTCCATCAGCAAGAACCATTACATTCAGAGAAAATACCAGAGCCAGCACTACCAATAAAGACACCATCATTTTTCTGGAACTAACTAATCTTTTTTTCATTTTTATTTCCTCCTAATTATTTTTAAAGTTTATTTTAGACAATTTTAAGTTAGCAAATAGTTTACAATCTTAATAAGTTTCTTCGGAATAAAATCTTTTTTGACTTTTTATATTTAAGGAACTAAAACAGTATCGATTACGTGGATGACACCATTACTTGCTTCAATATCGGTAATTACAACCTGAGCTTCATTAATATAAACCATACCATCTTCAATTGAAATCTCAATTTCTTCGCCGAGCAGAGTTTCTACCATCGCTCCATCCATTGTTACAACATCTTCAGCCATTACTTTACCGGAGACTACATGATAGAGGAGAATATTTGCCAGCTGCTCTTGATCAGCTAGTAGGTTTTCTAAAGTACCTTCTGGTAGAGCTGCAAAAGCTGCATCTGTCGGTGCAAAAACTGTAAATGGTCCATCACCTTTTAATGCTCTAACAAGATCTGCTTCAATAACTGCAGTTACGAGAGTATTAAAATCATCAGCTTCCAGAGCTACATCCAGCACATCAGGTCCACTTTTTAAATGTCCATCCGCCAGAACCGCTGCATTCAGAGAAAACATTAAAGCCAGAACCAGAACTAAAGACACTATCATTGTTTTTGAATTACTTAAAGCTTTTTTCATTTTTATTTCCTTCCTGATTAGTTGTGTACAATTCAATTTTGTTAAATATAATATACCACCACTTTTTATCTTTGTCAATAGTAATTATTATTAATTTTTAAAAGTGTATCAGAGGCAACAAATTAACTTAAAAAATGAAGGTTAAATAAACTGGATAGAGAACTATATAGTATAAATAATTATAATAAAGAAGGTGAATTTATGTTTTTAACCAGACTGGCTTTTAAAAATTTAGTCCGCCACAAAAATAGAACTCTGATTACTGCTGTGATTATCGCCTTTGCTATTTTCTTTTATCTGATTATGGATTCCTTGATTGGTGGGATGACCGAAATGTCATTTGACACAATAATTGATTATGAAGCAGGACACCTGCAGATTGCTGATCGAGATTACTGGGAGGAAAAAGATGAACTGCCGCTGGAGAATTTAATTAGCGAAGAAGATGAACTATTTGAAATTATTAGAGACCACCCTCAGCATCAGCTTGATTTAAGAGAACTAAATTTTTCAGCCAGGCTAAATAATGGGATAAATGAACTGCCGATAGTGGCCAAGGGGGTTAAAGGAGCTGAGCTGCTTAGTATTTTTGATTTAAAAAATAGTTTTGTGGAGGGAAATATTTTTGCTGAAAATAGTTATCAGGCAGTAATGGGTAAAAGGCTGGCTGATCTGATGAAACTAAAGGAAGGAGATTACTTTACTCTGCTGGTTAAAGATAAATATGAAACTTTCAATACCATAGATTTAGAAATTGTGGGTCTGCTGCACACAATAAATCCCAATTTAAACAGCAATTATGTCTATCTGCCGCTCGCAATAGCTCAGAAATCTTTAAATGTAGACAACAGTATTTCTAATCTAATCATTGAGCTGAATGATAAAAATACAGCCGATAAGACCGCAGTCCAGCTAGAAAATAGTTTAAATCAGGAATATCCCACACTTGGAGGCTATCCCTGGCAGCAGCTGGATGCCGTTACAGTTGCCAGTGCCAAACAGGCAGGAATTCAGCTGGTGATGGTGATAATTTTATTGATAGCGGCCATTGCAATTATTAATACTGTAATTTTGGCTGCTTTAGAAAGAATGGAAGAAATCGGGATGATGCTTTCCCTTGGTTTAAAAAAATCCGAGATTATCTATATTTTTATTATTGAGTCAACAGGAATTGGAATTTTAGGAGGACTCATTGGTCTAATTTTGGGTTTTTTTGGAGTTTTAGCTATGACCAGGATTGGTATCAATTTTGATCTGATTACTGGGATAGAATTATCTAAGTTTGGAGTTCCTATAATTGGTGAAATGTATGGAAGCTGGAACCCCAGATCATTTATTTTAGTCTTTGCTTATGGAGTAATTGTTTCATTTCTGGCAAGTATATTACCAGCATACTGGGCAGCAGCAAAAGATCCAGTAGAAGCGCTTCATTATGAATAGGGGGGAGAAAAATGCTGTTTTATCTTAATTTAGCCCTTAAAAACTTATTTAGACACAAATTAAGAACTTTTGTATCTATTCTTGCTGTTGCCTTTGCTGTAGCAGTAGTTGTTTTTGCCCGCGGTTATATAACAGGATTGATTAATTTATCCTTTGCCGATCACATTCAGTATAATTCTGGCCACATAAAGATAATTGACCGGGAATACTACGATCAGGAAAGAGTGCTGCCTTTAAATTATAATGTTGATGGTTTTGAAGACAAATCTTTAGCTCAGATGAAATCTGAACTGCAGAATCTGGACGGAGTAGAGCTTTTAATTTCGCGTTTAAAGTTTGGAGCGGTTGTCAGCACCGGTAATGAACTGATTAATATGATGGGCTGGGGAGTTGAAAAAGAAAATGAGATAGAGTTTACAAATATTGAGGATCAGCTGGTCGAAGGCAGAATGATCGAAAACGGCAAATTAGAAGTGGTGATGGGAACTGAACTTTTAAGAAAGCTGGATAAAAAAGTGGGAGATAATTTAACTATAGTAGCTAATACATCTTTTAATTCTGTAACCGGTTTTACGGTAACAGTGGTTGGACGAATCAACAGCAGTTTAAAAGCTTTAAATGAACAGGCATTTTTCATCCCGCTGACAGCCGTGCAGCCTTTACTGTATATGGAAGATCAGCAGAGTGAAATTTTATTAGTTACTCCAGAGAGAGAAATGACAGCTGAGGTTCTGCCGCGGGTCAAAGAATATCTTAATTCTCAAACAGGTGGAAATAAATATCTGGCGCTCAGTTATCAGGAAACAAGTGACCTTCTGCCCTACATGGAAATTGCTCAATTAATATATAATCAGGTCTATATATTTATTGTTCTCTTATCTTCAATTGTCGTGATTAATACAATGATTATGATTATTAAAGAAAGAACCAGAGAAATTGGCATGATGTCTGCTCTGGGAATGAAAAGTGGAGGTATTTTAAAGCTTTTTATTTTAGAAGGGGCGGTAATGGGAATTATCGGCAGTTTTTTTGGCTCAATTATTGGTTCAATTATCAATAATTATTTTGCTGTGAATGGAATTGATTTTACAGCTGCTTTATCTGGTTTTGATTCTGAGATCATGATCAGTTCAATTATCTATACTCAGTCTTCGATCTTCAACTCGGTTTTTGCCTTTTTAATTGGGGCAGTTGTAGTGACCTTAAGCTGTATTTTACCGGCTCGCAGGGCAGCGAAATTAGAGCCAACTGCAGCCATGAAGGAAAGATGATTTGTTGAAATTATTAATAATTCTTAAATTTAAAGCATAAATTTTCTCAGAAAGTCGACAAGTTAATAACTCCTTGATATAATATTTAATAATAGAGAAGACAGCAGCAGGCAATATAAGACTACAGGAGGTTATAATTTTGCTTAAGATAGGAATTTTAGGACTTGGTACAGTTGGTAGTGGAGTAGTTAAGATTTTGGAGAAGAATGCTGAAAATATTAAAAATAAGGTTGGAACTGAGGTTAGAATAGAAAAAATCCTGGTCAACAGCCTGGAAAAGGAAAGAGATATTGAAATTAACCGGGAATTGTTAACTGATCAGGTTGAGGATATCATTAATAATCCGGATATAGATATTGTTGTCGAATTAATTGGGGGAGAGCAGCCGGCCTATGACTACATAATTAGGGCTATTGAAAATGGGAAGAGTATTGTTACTGCCAATAAACTGGTGATTGCAAAATATGGAAAGCGGATCTTTAGAAAAGCAGATGAAAATGATGTTCAGGTCTGTTATGAGGGAAGTGTTGCCGGTGGTCTGCCGATAATCAGACCGCTGCAGAATTCTCTGGCCGCCAATAGAATTGAAAAAATATATGGTATTTTAAATGGAACCACCAATTATATTTTAACTGATATGAGTAAGGAGAAAAAAGATTTTGCTGAATCTCTAAAAAATGCTCAGGAGCTGGGCTTTGCTGAGGCAGATCCTTCTTCAGATATTGAAGGTGATGATGCAGCCTATAAAATCACCATTCTTTCCTCACTGGCTTTTGAGCGCTTTGTTGATGTTAGAGAGGTTTATGTAGAAGGAATTAAAGATGTTGCTATTGAAGATATTGAGCTGGCCCACGAAATGGGTTATGTAATTAAGCTTTTAGCAATAGCCAAAAACTCACCTGAAGGACTCGATGTCAGAGTTCATCCAGCCTTTGTGCCTGAAGATCACCCGCTGGCTATGATTAATGGCACCTATAACTGTGTTTACTTGCACGGTGATGCTGTTGGTCAGGTGATGTCTACAGCCCGGGGAGCAGGACAGATGCCTACTGGTAGTGCTGTAACTGCCGATATTATCCAGGTGGCTAAAGATATTAACCACAATCAGCGGGAAGTACAGCGGATGGACTCCTTTTTAGAAAGTAATGTAATTAAAATTGATGAGATAGAAAATAGTTTTTATCTGCGCTTTGAAGTTAAGGATGAGCCGGGTGTGATGGCCCATATTGCCAAAATTTTTGGTGATAATAATGTCAGTCTGGCTTCAGTACTGCAGAAACAGAAGGACAATCCGGTTGTACCACTGGTATTTATTACTCACTCAGTTAAGGAAAAGGATTTAAATAAATCTCTGGCTCAAATTAAAGAGCTTGATGATGTGATAGAGGTTAAAAGTGTGATTAGAGTTGAAAGTAATATTTAATTTAAAATCAGGATAGATCCCGTTTGCAAAAGCGGGTTTTATCTTTTGCACTTATTGTGATATTTTTATCATATAAATTTTAAATACTTTTATTAATGTGGAGGGAATATCATTTATGAAAAAAATATTTTTGCTCAGCTTAATTTTTTTATTCATCTTTATTAACACTGGGACAGCAGCAGAAATCACGGAAATGGAATGGCGGCAAGATCTAAATTATTTAGAAAAAGAGCTGCCTGCCCGGCATAAAAATTTGTTTTTTCAGCTGGAAGAGGAAGAATTTAAGCAGGAAATGAGTCAACTAAAAAGTGATCTGCCTGAACTTTCTGATCTCGAAATCAGTCTAAGGATGGCAGAAATCTTTGCTGAAATTGGTGACACCCACACTGCTATTGACAATACCCGCTTTTTAAGTGAATATTACCCACTATTTCTGCGCAGATTTGAAGATGGTTATCGAGTAATGACAACTACTGAGCAGCATAAAGAGATTCTGGGGGCAGAACTGATTTCGATTAATGGTTATTCAGTGGAAGAATTAAAAAATAAATTCAGCCGCATTATTACAGCTGATAATCAGGTATCCCTTGATTACCGGCTGAGCTCATTTCTTAAACTAAATGAACTTCTCAGCTATTTGGAGATAGCTGAATCTGAGAATCAATTTATTTTTGAACAAAATGAAGAGGAGATTAGCATTAGTTTTGAGCCTTTAAAAATTGAAAACATGGCAGCAGACAGAAATAATTTTGTGTCCCTGAATTATCAGCCTGGTTATGTGCTGGAAAATGCCAATCAACTTTTCTGGTCAGATTATATTGCTGCTGAAAAAATTTTATATTTTCAGTATAACAGCTGCTGGAGCAGGGAACTGGCTGATAAACACGGCCAGCCTAATCCGGAACTGCCTTCCTTTGCAGCAGAAAAGTTGGAAATATTAGATTTAATAAAAAATGAAGAAATAAATAAACTTGTAATTGACCTGCGCTTCAATTCCGGAGGTGATTCAAGCCAGGGGACCAACTTTGCAGAGGAATTAAGAGAGTATAAAGATCAATTTGAAACCTATGTTATTATAGGTCCTGATACCTTCTCATCAGCAATTATAAATGCCCTTGATTTTAAAGAAGAGTTGAATGGGTATTTGATTGGTACTCCTACTATGGGTAAACCGAATCACTATGGTGAGGTAAGAACCTTTAACCTTCCAAATTCTGGTTTGCGAGTAAGCTATTCTACTAAATATTTTACTCTGCTTGAAGATAGTGATCCCGATTCACTTTATCCAGAGATTACTGTTGAAACAAGATTTGAAGATTTTTTAAACGGCAGGGATACAATTTTAGAGATGATAAAAAATATTGACTGAATAGATAGGACTCTAATAGTTTAAATACTTTTAGAGTCTTTTTATATCTTATTGTGTTATTGTTAAATTAGAGGTGAACTAATATGAAAAATAATAAACTTTATCTTCCCCAAAAATTAGACTTCAGCTTCAACAGATTAAATCCTATAATTTATTTAAAATGGATAGAGCCAAATATTTATTACTTTAACAACTGTAATCTTTTTAAAAATATATTTGATAGTGACAGCCATTTCAAAATAGGAAGGCCGGCAGAAATAGACTGGGTGGAATTCTGGCAGTCTTTAGACCAATTAAATGTCTGGGACTGGGATAGTGAATATAACTATAGAGGTCTTAGATTCTATGAAGGCTCAAACTGGCATTTATATATAGTTCATCAAGATAAGATAATTAAAACTGTTGGCAGCAATTCATTTCCACCAGCGGCTTTAAACCGGCCTTCAGAAATTTTTATTGAATTATTAAATGCGGTAATTAAACTGGGGAATTCTATCACCTGATTTTTTCTGAAGATTAAATCAATTGTATAAATGCTCAATATTTTGTTATAATAATATAAGAACTAAAATTTAATTTATTTTTTTAAATATCATTAACTATTTGAGCAGAGAATTGAGGAGTGAGAATGTGGAAACAAAAGATTGGTTGATTAAGGATTTAAAAGATAACTGGCTTGAAGACAGAGCCGCAAAAGTGGAACGGGTTAATAAGATTGATAAAGAATATTACAGACAGTATGATATTAAGCAGGGTTTGAGAAATTCTGATGGTACTGGTGTAGTAGTTGGTTTTACTAAGATTGGTTCTGTGCATGGTTATACCTACTGTGATGGAGTCAAAACTCCGATTGAAGGTAAATTATTCTATAGAGATATAGAAATTGATGAGCTGGTAAAAAATACTGGTGAATTTGGTTTTGAAAGTATTGTCTACCTTTTATTATTTGGGGAGCTGCCGGGAGAGGAAGAGTTAAGAAAATTTAATGCAATTTTAGATGGCTTTAGAAAACTGCCAACTCATTTTACTGAAAATACAATTTTGAAAAGTCCAAGCCGGGATGTAATGAATAAGCTGCAGCGGGCGATTCTGGTGCTTTACTCTTATGATGAAAAACCGGATTCACTTGCTATTGACCGGATTTTAGTTCAGAGTTTAAAATTAATTGCCAGATTTCCTACCATTATTTCCTATGGTTTTCAGGCTAAAGCTCATTATTTTGACGATCAAAGCCTTTATCTTCATAACCCAAAAGAAGGTCTGGGGACAGCGGCAAATATTTTACATATGATCAGAGCCAATAATGATTATACTCAGCTGGAAAAAGATACGCTTGATTTATTATTGATCCTGCACGCTGAACATGGTGGAGGTAATAACTCGGCTTTTACAACCCATGTGGTTTCATCCAGTGGAACAGATACTTATTCTGCCGTGGGAGCAGCTGTCGGAAGTCTTAAGGGACCCAAGCACGGGGGAGCTAACTTAAGAGTTAAAGCAATGGTCGATGATATCAAAGAAAACCTTGCTGACTATTCTGATAGAGCAGAGCTGAAGAAATATCTGAAGCAGATTTTAAAAGGGGAAGTCTTTGATCAAAAGGGCCTAATTTATGGAATGGGGCATGCTGTTTATACCAAAAGTGATCCCCGGGCTGTAATTTTAAAGAAAAAGTCAAAAGAGCTGGCAGCAGCCAAAGACAGACTCAAAGAATTTGAGCTCTATGATAATATTGAAAGTCTGACCAAAGAAATATTTAAAGAAGAGCGGGGAGAGGATGTAGAAATCTGTGCTAATGTGGATTTATACTCCGGTTTTGTCTATCAGCTGTTAAATATTCCGGAAGAGTTATTTACCCCATTATTTGCTACAGCCAGAGTTGCCAGCTGGTGTGCTCACAGAATTGAGCAGCTGGTTAGTGACCACAAAATTATTCGTCCCGCCTACAAGTCACTTAAAAATGAAGAAAAGTGTACAATTAGGTAATAAGGTAATAGTCTGACGATAAAAATATAAATATTTAGGATAAAATTAAGCTTTTACTATCAATATTAAGTTTTAGATTAAAAAGGGAGGATTTACAAAATGAACAGACAAATAATCGATCAGCCCAAGTTGGACAAATTCAAAAAGAAGTTTAAGGCCAGAGAAAATAGTGAGATCATTGCCAATGCAGTTATTAAAAATGGAATCAATGATACTGCCTTAAATAATGAGTCGGTCAAAAAGATGCACTATGATTTTTCCGAAGAGATTGATGTAGGAAAGGTGACCAATCAGGAAAAAAGCGGCCGCTGCTGGATGTTTGCTGCTTTAAATAATATCCGCTACAGTATTTCGAAAGATTTAAATATCAAAGATCACGATTTTGAGCTCTCTCAGGCCTACACGATGTTCTGGGATAAGCTGGAAAAAGCAAATTATTTTCTGGAAAATATTATTTCCACTGTTGAACTGGACTTAGACAGCCGCCGAGTAATGTGGCTTTTAAATGAGCCGACAAATGACGGTGGTCAGTGGGATATGTTTACTGCCCTAATTGAGAAGTACGGGATTGTACCTAAATATGTGATGCCTGAGAGCTATCACAGCAGCAATTCCCGCTATCTGAATAAGATTTTAAGTTTAAAATTAAGAGATCTGGCCCAAACTTTACGGGAAGATTTTAAACTGGGAGCAGATAAAGAAAGCTTAAGAGAAGAAAAAGAAGATATGCTGGCTGAAATTTATTCAATTCTTGCTTATTTTCTGGGTGAGCCACCTCAGAACTTCGATTTTGAATACAGAAATAAAGAGGGGGAGTTCTATCGAGATAGTGAGCTGACTCCTCAGGAATTTTATAATAAATATTCTAAAGTCAAGATGACAGATTATGTAAGTATTATCAATGCTCCAACTGATGATAAACCTTTTGATCAAACCTATACAGTCGAATTTTTAGGTAATGTCAAAGAAGGTCAGCAGATTCATTACTTAAATCTGCCGATTGAGAAGCTGATTGCTTATACAAAAGAGCAGCTAAAAGATGGTGAACCTGTCTGGTTTGGCTGTGATGTTGGTCAGTGGTCTGATCGCGAGCTAGGAATTATGGATACTGAATTATTTAACTATGGCGATGTGCTGGATACAAAATTTTCTCTGGATAAGGGGCAGCGCCTGCAGTATGGTGAAAGTATTTTAACTCATGCTATGGCCTTTACCGGTGTCAACTTAAAAGACGAAGAGCCTTTAAGCTGGAAGGTTCAGAACAGCTGGGGAGAAAAAGTTGGTGAAGATGGATTTTTCATTATGAGTAATGACTGGTTTAATGAATTTAACTATGAGGTAGTTATTAATAAAAAATATTTAGCTGAAGCCGATCTGAAATCATATCAAAAAGATCCGGTTGTCTTAAAACCATGGGATCCAATGGGATCTCTGGCAGCAAAATAAAATTATATAACTTTAAGTTCAGGCTGCTGTAAATATCTGCAGCAGCCTAAGCTTTTTTAAGTTAAATCAAGGATAATTATTAGTCGGCCTGGAAATAAAAGATAAAGGGATGAGTTTAAATGAAAATTAGAGAATTTTCAAATAAATTTAATTTAAGTTATGATACCATTCGTTATTACATGAAATTGAAACTGATTAACCCGCAGAAAGTGGGAGGACATTACGAATTTGATCAGGAAGACCAGAATGATATGGAAGAGATCTTAAAACTAAAAGAAATGGAGTTTTCCCTGGATGAAATAAAAGAAATCTTAAATTTTAAAAGAATAGGCAGACTGAGCAACTACCAGCGGAACAGCTACTATCAGAATCTTTATCAAAATAAATTAAAGAGCTTAAATAAGAGAATAACTGAGCTGAAAAAGGCCAAAGATGGTTTAAAAAGCCACCTAAAAAAACTAAAAGAAGAAAGTAATGAAAAGCAGAATGACCTCAGCTTAAATTTAAATCTTTTAGATCTCTTTGCCTGTCCGGCCTGCGGCTCAGACTTAAGCTTATCTGCAGAAAAAATTGAAAATAATAGAATTCATCAGGGCAGCCTCAACTGCAGCTGTGGAGAAAAGATTTTAATTAAGGATGGAATCCTCTATACAAAAGAAATTTACAATCAGGAGACTCAGGCGGAGGTATTCGAAACAGATCCGCTTTTTCATGTAACTGACTATATTAAGCAGACTGATTCTGAATTTATGGATCATTCCTATCAGAGTCTTGAGTGGCTGAAGAATAAAATTAATTTCAGTAATTTAAAGAATAAAGTGATTTTAGAACCCGGTTCCGGTTACGGTCTTTTATTAAGAAATATTTATGATCAGCTGTCCTCAGACATCACTTATATTTGTGTAGAACATAATCCTGAACTTAATAGATATCTCAAGTCATTACTTGAATTATCACCTGCCGGTCCTGAAATTATTTTTCTAACTGCAGAACTACCTACCTTACCCCTTAAAGAAAAGTCACTTGATTATCTGCTTGATTTTTCTGGAATTTCTAACTTTTCTTTTCATAATCAGGGCTTTTTACCGGAGCTGCTGCTTCAATATTTTAAAGAGCATTTTATTTTAACTGCAGTTTTTATAATCTATCATAAGTTTGGGGAGAAAAACATAGTTGCCAGAAAATATCGTGACTACTTTATCTATTCAAATATTAGATTGAAACTACAGGAGATGGGTTTTGAGTTTTTAGAAGAAGATAAGTCAGAACTCAAAAAAATCGAAAGTTCTTTTGGCAAATACGAAGAATTTGCTCAGATTGGTGATCAAATCTATTCCTATCAGCTGCAGGCCAGAAAATAAAAGTAGAGTTAACTCCAGTTTTTTAAAAAATAGGCTTAAAAAATTTTTTTGAGCCTCTTGCAGTAGTCCTACCTCCACTCCTTATAATTAAATTAGAAAGAAGAGGAGGTAATAAAAATGTTAAATTATCAGGAAAAAAGAATTGAAAATAAACTGGAGCATAAAAGTGATCGAAGAGAAAATTTAAATCTGCTCTTATTTTTATCAGGTAAAACTATTTCTTTATTTGGATCTGCAATCTATGCTTTTGTGGTTGGGCTTTATCTATTGAGGACAACTTCTTCTGCACTTTCCTTTGCCCTTAATCTTGCTTTATATACTTTACCTGTTGTTTTATTTAATCCAATTGCCGGTGTAATAGCGGATAAATTTAACAAAAAGATTCTGGTGGTTGGTGCTGATCTGATTAATGGTATCTTTCTTTTTCTGATTTATCTTTTTATAACTAATTTTACCTTTAATGTTTATATTCTGTATTTCAGCACCTTTGTGATGACAAGCTTAACAGTGTTTTTTGATATTGCTTTAGAGTCAGCCAAACCAGCTCTGGTCAGGAAATCAGCTCTGGTTAAAATTAATTCTCAGGCCAGGGTAATTGAATCATTATCCCACATTTTAGGTCCACTAATGGGGGGAGTGATTTATGGTTTTATTAATCTGGAAGGTTTTATCTTAATTAATGCTTTTTCTTTTATGATTTCGGCTCTGATAGAGTATTTTATCGATTATCAGTATAATCAGCAGCCAGTAGAGGAAAGAGGGAGCAGCAGCGAATTAGATACTTTTATTTTTAGGTTAAAAGAAGGTTTTTATTATATTTTCAGATCAAAAAGTTTAAAAGCCCTTGTCTATATCTTTGCTGCCTTAAATTTCTTTTTCAATTTCACTTTAATTGTACCGCTGCCCTATCTATTAAACACCATCTGGAAAATTGATCCGGGTAAATATGGAATTATTCAGGCAACCTTTCCGGTTGGGATGATAACCGGTGCCTTATTAACTGAAAAGATTATGAATAAAATCAGCTATAATATTTTAATCAAAAATATTACATTTATTTCTGCAGTGGGGGCAGCAGCATTTGCCTTACCTATTTTTATATTCCAGAATACTCCAGCTTCAAATTTTATTTTAGCTTATTACAGTCTGCTGATGTTTTTGAGCGGGATTTCAGTTGCCTGGATAGATGTGCCGGCAAATGTGATTATTCAAAAAATTGTTCCTCAAAAGCTACTGGGTAGAGTTTTGAGTGTTAAAATGAGCATTATTAAAATAATTGTACCGATTTCACTTTTGATTTCTTCTTTTACAATCAAACTGATCGATGTAAAATATGTTATTTTTATTGGTGCTGCTGTATTTTTAAGTTTTAACATCATATTTTTCAGCTCTACCACCGGTAAAAAATTTATTCAGGAAAAGATTAATTCTTAATATTTATGAATTATAAATAAAACAATTTAAAAATACCTTGACTTTATGAACAACATTCATTATAATTTATTATAGTGAACATGATTCATAAAGTCTTTTTTTATGGTTTAATGAACATAATTCATATAAAAAATGGAGGTAGAAAAATGTATAAAGATGAAAAGACTAGAAAACTGGCAGAGATGCCGATTCCTAAATTATTGACAGAGATGTCTATTCCTGCAATAATTGGGATGCTGGTAACTGCTGTTTATAATATTGTGGATACAATTTTTGTGGGAAGAATAGGGACTGAAGCAATTGGGGCGGTAACTATTGCTTTTCCTTTGTTTATGGTGATTTCGGCTATTGGTTTAACTTTTGGTATTGGTTCTGCTTCTTTTATTTCCAGGCTGCTGGGAGAAAATAATAAAGAAATGGCCAATCGTGTTTCCACAACTTCAATTATCACAACTTTTATTTTAGGAATTATAATGGCTGCTGGGGGACTATATTATCTGGAGCCTTTGCTCAGACTATTTGGAGCTACGGATGTGATTATGCCTTATGCGGTTAATTATACCGCGATTATAATTGTAGGCTCTATTTTTACAATGAGTAACATGAATATGAATAATATGGTTAGAGCAGAGGGCAGTGCTAAAATGAGTATGATTGCTTTAAGCACAGGTGCTCTTTTAAATATTATCTTAGATCCGATTTTAATCTTTACTTTTGGCATGGGAATTGCCGGTGCTTCAACAGCAACTGTAATTGCTCAGGCCGTTTCTACAGTAATGCTGATCGCTTTTTATAAATCTGAGAAGAGTGTACTTGATTTTAAACTGCGAGAATTCAGCCCCTCACTTTCAATATATACTGAAATTATGAAAATAGGTGTACCAACACTAATCAGACAGCTTTTAAGCAGTGTAGCGATGACAGTTTTAAACAATATGGCAGCAGTTTATGGTGCTTCGGTAGTGGCCTCAGTCGGAATAATTAACCGGGTATTTTCCTTTGGCTTTTTTGTAATTGCCGGTTTTACTCAGGGTTTTCAGCCGGTTGCTGGTTTTAATTTTGGTGCCCGTCAGATTGAGAGGCTTAAAGATTCAATTAAGGTGACAATCAAAAGGACAACATTTTTTGGGGTTGCTTTATTTGTGGTATTTTTCTTCTTTAATCAGCAGGTGATCAGCTTTTTCAGTCAGGACCCGGAAGTCATTCAAATAGCTTCGACTGGTTTAAAACTCTATGCCCTTGTTTTACCACTGCTAGGTTTTGCGATTACAATTAATACCTTATTCCAGGCATTAGGACACGGGGTACCGGCAACCATTTTATCACTATCGAGACAGGGGTTTTTCTTTATCCCGGCAATCATCATGCTCTCCAGGTCATTTGGAATCCAGGGTTTATTTATGGCTCAACCGGTTGCTGATGGACTTACCTTTCTGCTGACAGTGATTTTATTTACCTTTGTTTACAGAGAGATTAAGGAGCTGGAAGGAGAGGCAGGAATCCGAAATCCTAATCTAGAATATAATAAAGAGAGTGCTTAAATTATTATCACTGTATTTTGTAGTATTTTAGTTAAAGGAGTATAATATGCCTAAAATAATTGAAAATCTGGAAGAAGAGATCGCAAAAACCTCTTTAAAATTGTTCAAAGAAAATCCCTATCAGAATGTAAGTATGCGAAAAATTGCCTCAGAAGTCGGAATAGCCGTCGGGACTCTCTACAACTATTATCCAAATAAATGGAAATTATATATTGGAGTTTTTGAGGAAAGCTGGAAAGAAACATATCAGATTTTAAAAATGAACTGCAAAAAAAATGAAGCAGATTATTTAAAAAACTATATAGAAGTACTTTATTCTGAAATGAAGAAGAAAAAATCAATTGTGAGAGAGCTTTATCGATATATTATGAATGATCTTGAAATGGATGAGGCAGAGCAGAAAGAAAAATTTAAAAGAATCAGATTTCCAAGAGTGGTAATTAATCAAATATATGAACTTTTTATTATGATTCTGGAGAAAGAATTTGAAATCAAATTAGAAAAGGATAATCAGGATTTGTACCGACTTTTTGCTGTGCTGCAGACAAATATTCCGCTGCTGCACCAGAATTTTGAAGAAGAGGAGCAGAACATTGATTTTCTCTATGATCTGCTTAATTCCTACTTTGAAAAGAAAATATTAAAATAAAAAAAGGGCTGACCTACTCCCGTTTGAGAGTGGATCAGCCTTTAATTATTTATGCCTCATATGCTCAATTTAATTATTTAAATATCCTCTTAATTCTTTACTTCTGGTGGGATGTCTTAGTTTTCTTAAAGCTTTTGCCTGAATCTGTCTGATTCTTTCTCTGGTAACTCCAAACTGACTTCCTACTTCTTTTAAAGTTCTCTGACGTCCGTCTTCGAGCCCAAATCTTAATTTAATAATTCTTTTTTCTCTGTCTGTTAAAGTATCGAGTACTGTTTCTAACTGATCCTTTAAAAGTTCAGAAGAGGCAAGCATTTCAGGTGCTGGTGCATCCTGATCTTCAATAAAGTCCTTTAAATGGCTGTCTTTTTCTTCACCGATAGGAGTATCTAAAGAAGTTGGCTGCTGATTCATAGCCAGTTTCTGAATTTCTAATACCTTTTCCGGCTCCATATTCATTTCTTCACCGATTTCCTCTAAAGTGGGTTCTCTTTCTAAATCTTTTTTAAGTCTTTTTTCAATTCTTCTTAATTTGTTCATAGTCTCTACCATATGCACTGGAATCCTAATTGTTCTTGCCTGGTCAGCAAGTGCTCTGGTAATAGACTGTCTGATCCACCAGGTAGCATAGGTGCTGAATTTGTACCCCTTAGTGTAATCAAATTTTTCCACTGCTTTCATTAAACCTTTATTACCTTCCTGAATTAAATCCAGAAATGACATACCCTGTCCTATATATTTTTTGGCAATACTGACAACAAGTCTTAAGTTGGCTTCAGTCAGCTTTTCGCGCGCTTCCTGATCACCCTGTTCAATTCTTTTTGCAAGTTCCACTTCTTCTTCCTTGTCAAGCAGATCAACTTTTCCCATTTCTTTCAAATAAACACGTACGGAATCATCAATACCGGCTCCATCAGGTATGGAAAGATCGAGATCATTTTCTTCTTCTTCAGTACTGTCATTCTGGTTATCATTATTTTCATTATTAGCTTTTTTAACCATTTAAATTCCTCCTCAATGCATAATGCCTGACACAATCATTAATTGTAGCACAAATTAGACTAAATTTAAAGCTTTCAGCAGAATTAATTCAAAAAATCGACAAATTTCATGCTTTCAAAACTGTCCTTTTCCAGTTCTTTAATCCTTTTATACAGAGACTGCATTTCCTCATCTTTAAAAATATTTTTGATTTCAAATTTTTCATCAAGAAAATTAGTTTGATAACTTTCCCAGATAGATAATTTACTGGCTTCATCCAGCGGCAGATATTTACCATCTTCAGTTTCGGCAATGATATTTTTTTCTTTTAAGTTTTCCAGTTCAGCTTCGATATCTTCAGCCGGAAGATTAATTTTTCCAATTAGCTCTGCAAAGGAAAGAGGGTGCTTATTTTCGGCTTTAAAATTTTTGTAAAGCGCTAACAAAATAGCAGTTGGAATTAAATCTCTTAAACCCTGATTAATCTTTTTTCTGTTGAGCATATATTTAAGGCTTGAGCGGTGCTGGAAAACATAAGAAATCACTGCACCTAAAAGAGCAATTAGCCAGATTAAATAGAGCCAGAGCAAAAAGATTGGGATGATTGATAATGGTCCATAAATCTGATTGTAAGTAATGATATTGGCTGTATAGATACTGTAAATATTTTTAGAAAAAATAAACAGAACACCACTAAACAGTCCGGCAAAAAGTGCAGCTGCTGGTTTTACTTCTGTGTTGGGCACAAAATAATAAGCGGTGATAAAGATTAGAAAATTAAAAGAAAATAGAATATAGCTGAAAATACTGCTCTCACTAATTTGATCTCCACTCAACCACAAACCAAGATATCTTTCGGCAAATAAGAGGCTTAGGGTCAAAAGAAGTGTTATTGTAAAAGTCCCAAGAGTAATAAAGGTCCAAAAAGAAACAAATCTTTTAAATAAGTCGCGGTGTTCCTTAACATTCCAGATCTTATTAAAGGTCATTTCGACGCGGGCCAGCATAAAAACAATAATGAAAATCAAAGATATAAAACTGATTATTCCCAGCTGCTCAATGTCAACATTCACAATATATACTTCCAGATATTCAATCAAATTTTCACCGGTGCCGGCAGCGAGATTATTTAAAATTAGGGCTTTGATTTCGTCGACAATGGTATCAATCTTACCAAAAAAATTAAAAAGAGTCATAATATAAAAAGAAAAGATTAAAAAGGGGACAATCGAAAGGGTGGTTATATAAACCATACCCATCGCATGAATGAAAATATCATTTTCTTTAGCTTTCTGATAGACTCTTTTTATAAATAAGACTATCAGATCAAAAGAGATCAGCGTCTTAAAGTCATTTAAAAGATTCTCTCTCTTTTTCATTTTCGCCACCTCTTATGAATTTTTATTTATCTCTTATATATTATATTCTTTAAATTAAAAAAATCTCCTTCACTTAATTAAAATAAAAGTGAGTTGAAAAATTTGCTGTCTAAAATATTTCTGTTATAATTAAGTTATAAAATATACAAATGGAGGTTTTAGAATGGATAAAAAGAAGCTTGGAATTTTATTAATTACAATTGGTATCTTTATTTTACTAAACACCTTAAATTTAATCAGTGATGATATTTTCCTTTATCTTTTAAGTGGCGGCTTTATTTTTACTTATTTTATTTTGGGAGCCAGAAAACATTACAGAAATATTGGTTTTTTGATCCCTGGTGCTATTTTGCTGGCCATTGCCCTATTTTCAGACCTGGAGAGAATAGATTTTATTGAAAGTCTTGGTGGGGGATTTTTCTTTATCATGCTGGGGCTGGCTTTTTTAGCTATTTTAATTCACACCAGTGCTTTTAAAAAATGGGACTGGCCGATATATCCTGCTGCTGCCCTAATTCTTTTTGGATTATTTGTGATATTCGTGGATAATAATGATTTTATACAAAATCTTGAATACTTAAATTATATTACACCTGTAGTATTAATCGGGCTGGGTGGATTTTTCCTCTATCAGAACAGGCAAAATAAATAATTATTCAAAAAATTTTTAATACAGTCTCTGATTAGATATTATTCATTAATTATGGTATACTGAAGAGGAATATAAATAAATATGAGAGTTTAAACAGTTTTTGCGCATTTGTTTTTGCCGCTGATAATACTTTATTAATAACTTCTACCTGATTTTTCGGGTAGAATTTTATTAAATATAAATACTTTACACTATTAAAGAGTTAAAGAAGGGAGATTTAGAGTATGCCGAAAAAGTTTAAGAGAGTTTTAGTGGCCAATCGTGGAGAAATAGCAATTCGAGTAATTAGAGCCTGTAAGGAGTTGGGCATTAGAACTGTAGCAATTTATTCTGAGGAGGACAGAACCGCTCTTTTCAGAACTAAAGCAGATGAGGCCTATCAAATTGGAAATAACAAAGGACCAATTGAGGCTTATCTGGCTATCGACGAAATTATTGACTTAGCACTTAAAAAGGATGTAGATGCAATTCATCCTGGTTATGGATTTTTATCAGAAAATCCGGAATTTGTCCGTCAGTGTGAGGAAGCCGGGATTAAGTTTATTGGACCTAATGCAGAAGTAATGGAGAAATTAGGAGATAAGATTAAGTCCAAGATTCTGGCTCAGGAATTTGATGTGCCTACTATCCCTGGTTTAGAAAAACCGATTAAAAAAGAAGATGAGATCAAAAAATTCGCTGAAAAACATGGTTATCCTCTGATGCTTAAAGCAGCTGCCGGTGGTGGTGGCCGTGGAATGAGAATTGTTCGTTCTGATGACGAATTAATTGCTCAATATAGAGATGCCAAAGAAGAAGCCCGTAAGGCTTTTGGGGTTGACGATATTTTTGTAGAAAGATATCTGGAGAATCCGAAACATATTGAGGTTCAAATTTTAGGTGATGAACACGGCAATCTTGTTCATTTATTTGAACGTGACTGCTCAATCCAGCGCCGCCATCAGAAAATAGTTGAGTTTACACCCGCTGTTGCCTTAAGTGATGAAAAGAGACAGGCAATTTTGGATGATGCTTTAAAACTCTGCCGTGGTGCAGGTTATAAAAATGCAGGTACAGTAGAATTTTTAGTTGATAAATATAATAATCATTATTTTATCGAGGTTAATCCGAGAATTCAGGTTGAACATACAGTCAGTGAAATGGTAACTGGAATTGATATTGTTCAGAGTCAGGTTCTGGTGGCTGAAGGCTACCAACTTGATTCAGAAGAAATTAATATTCCTTCACAGGAGTCAATTAAAATGAATGGTTATTCCATTCAGTGTCGGGTTACAACTGAGGATCCTTCCAACAACTTTATTCCTGACACCGGCCGTCTTGATCATTATCGGACTGGCTCCGGTTATGGTATCAGACTTGATGGTGGAAATGGTTATACAGGGGCAATTATCAATCCCTATTATGACAGTCTGCTGGTTAAGACTATTTCCTGGTCGAGAAGTTTTCCTGATGCAATTAGGAAAGTAATGCGCTCAGTTGAAGAAATGAAGGTCCGTGGAGTTAAAACTAATGCCTCATTTTTAATCAATGTTTTAAACCATGAAGACTTTAAAAATGGAACCTGTGACACTGGCTTTATTGCCAATAATCCTGAATTGCTGGATATTGTGCCCGGTTCTGATCAGGAGCAGAAAATTTTAAGTTATCTCGGAGAAAAAATTGTCAATGAAACCCGTGGTAATAAGCCTGATTTTGATGTACCCAAGGTTCCTGAATTTGAAAAAATCGACAGCCTGGAAGGTACAAAACAAATTTTAGATCAGGGTGGACCGGAAGCTGTAGTTAAGTGGATAAAGGATAAGGAAGAAATTCTTTTAACAGATACAACTTATAGAGATGCCCATCAGTCACTGATGGCAACCAGAATGAGAACTGTGGATATGGAAAAAATAGCTGAAGCAACTTCTCATCTGGCTAAAGATTTATTCTCACTTGAAATGTGGGGAGGAGCGACTTTTGATGTTTCCTACAGATTCTTAAAGGAATCACCCTGGGAAAGAATTGAGCGCCTGCGTGATAGAATACCCAATATTTTATTCCAGATGCTATTAAGAGGTTCAAATGGAGTAGGATATAAAAACTATCCTGACAATGTAATCCGCAGTCTGGTAGCCGAAGCAGCTGAAGCTGGAATTGATGTCTTCAGAATCTTTGACTCACTAAACTGGCTGCCGGGAATGGAAGTTTCAGTGGATGAGGTTGTTAAACAGGGTAAAATAGCTGAGGTATCAATGTGCTATACAGGTGATATCTTAGATGATGAAAGAGATAAATATGACTTGGACTATTATCTGGAATTAGCAAAGGGAATTGAAGAAATGGGGGCTCATATCTTAGGAATTAAGGATATGGCAGGTCTTTTAAAACCTTATGCAGCCTATGAATTGATTAAAGCCTTAAAGGCAGAAATCTCAATTCCAATTCATCTTCATACTCACGATACAAGCGGAAATGGTGCGGCCACTTTACTGATGGCTGCTGAGGCAGGTGTTGATATTGTGGATACTGCCTTTAATACAATGGCAGGCCTGACAAGTCAGCCACCTCTAAACTCAATTGTTGCAGCGCTGACAAATACCTATCGTGATCCAGAGATGGATATTGAAAATATTCAGAAGATCTCAAACTACTGGGGAGCAGTAAGGCCTGTTTATTCTCAGTTTGAATCTGAACTTAAATCTGGAACAGCAGAAATCTATAAATATGAAATTCCTGGAGGTCAGTATTCTAACTTAAAACCACAGGTAGAAAGTGTTGGTCTCGGCCACCGCTTTAAGGAGTTTAAGGAAATGTACCGCAAAGTTAACTTTATGCTCGGTGATATTCCTAAGGTTACACCATCTTCTAAAGTGGTAGGAGATCTGGCAATCTTTATGGTGAAAAATGACCTGACACCTGATAATATCTGTGAAGAAGCCAAAAATATGGCCTTCCCGGATTCAGTAGAAGCCTACTTTAAAGGTATGCTCGGTCAGCCTCCTGGAGGTTTTCCTAAAGAGCTGCAGCAGCTGGTCTTAAAAGGCGAGGAGCCAATAACTGTTAGACCTGGAACTCTGCTGGAAGATTATGATTTTGAAAAAGCTGAAGCTGAGTTAAAAGCGGAATTTGATTTTGAACCGACTCAAAAGGATCTCTTAGCTTATGCCCTTTACCCTAAGGTTTATACAGATTATCTTGATTATCTGGAAGAACACGGAGACTTAAGCCATATGGGTAGTGATGTTTACTTCCACGCTCTGCGTGAGGGAGAAACCAGTGAAATCAAAGTTGAAGAAGGTAAAACTCTGGTGGTTAAACTCTTAGAAATCGGTAAGGTTGATGATCAGGGGTACCGCAGATTAGCCTTTGAAGTTAACGGTTTTAGAAGAGAGATAAAAATATATGATGAAGCAAGTACAGCTGCTTCTGATTCTGCCTCCAAACAGATGGCTGATCCGAAAAATGAAATGGAAATTGGAGCCAGCCTGCCGGGGAATATTGTTGAAATCCTGGTCGAAGAAGGAGAAGAAGTTAAAGAAAATCAGAGCCTGGTAATTATGGAAGCCATGAAGATGGAGACCAATATTACTGCTCCTGCTGATGGTACTGTAGCTGCAATTCATGCTGCAGCCGGACAGCAGCTCGAATCAGGAGAACTAATTTTAGAATTAGAATAGCTCTAAATTTAATATCAGAATACAGACCGCCTCTAAAATTTAGCCAGAGGCGGTTTTTTTCTCTATTTAAAGTACTTTTTAATTTTGAGATTTTATGTTAAAATAAAGATATAAGAAATCAATCAATTTTCTGACAATAAAACTATAGAAAAAAGGGGGGAGAGAGATATTATCTAGCAGTTGAGTTAAAAGATAATTATCTCAAATATTATGTATCATAAAAAAACCAGTCTCGGCCTGGATGAAAATGTGGAAGCCATTCTGGCTTATGCAGGCATCTGGATTACAGGTTTGATTTTTCTTTTTATAGAAAAAGACAATAATCATGTTCGCTTTCATGCGATGCAGTCACTGATCACCTTTTTTTCTTTATTTATTGCTTCGTCTTTAGTGCTTGTGATTCCGGTCTTTGGAATCCTGCTTTCTTCTTTAATTACCTTTGTGGGAACAGTTCTCTGGTTTTTATTAATGTATAAGGCTTATAATGGTGAGCTGTTTAAACTGCCTTATGTCGGCGATCTGGCTGAGGAACTAACTTTTGGAGAGAGTTTTGAAGAAAATGATAAGTAAGCTCGATTATAATTTTAAATAATTAACTATTAATTAAAAAAAGCCTGTAGAATTAAAACTCTACAGGCTGCTTTGCTTTTTGGATACTCCTTTACATAAATAATTATATTCCTACTATTAATATTAGTCAATGGATTTTATGCAAAATTTAAAACTAATTTACAGGATTTAATTCTTTAATATAGAAATATTATTAAGAGGTTAAAATTACTATCAAACTAAAACTAGTAGAAAAAGGGGAATAAGATGCTAAAACCGTCTAAAAGATTTGTCTATTTTACAATTCGTTTTATCCTGGTCCATGTTATAACTTATATTTTTATCGGTGTAGTTTTTATGAACCTGCAGAACTATGCCAGTGCCTTTGTCACCATGGATGCATTTGCTAATTTTCGTTCACTGGATTCCACTATTGTCAGGATGGCTCCAGTTTTTCAAATTTTTAGGGGAGCTTTTTTCGCCTTTATTTTATATCCTTTCTATAATACTCTGATTAAAAGTGATTATGCCTGGGTAAAAATGTTTTTTTTGATCTGGGGATTTTCGCTGATTGGATCTGTAGCACCAATTCCTGGCTCAATTGAAGGAATTATCTATACTAAGATGTCTCTGGCTGAGCATCTGATAGGAATCCCGGAAGTTACTGTCCAAATTTTTGTTTTCAGCTGGTTTTTTGTAAAGTGGGAAAATAGAACTGAGAGAGATTACAGCTAAGACTGGAGGAAATTAATGTCGAAGCCAATTAAATTTATTCATACAGCAGATATTCACCTCGGCAGAGAATTAAGTGTTAATGGTCTAAATCATTCGGAAAATGAAAATTTGTTTAGAACTGCAGGTAAAAGAGCCTTTGAAAACTTAGTTAAACTTGCTGTCAGCAGAGAAGTTGATTTTATCTTAATTGCCGGTGACCTTTATGATCGGGAAGCAAGATCAGTTAAGGCCAGCCGCTTTTTTTTAGAAAAGGCAGAAGAGCTGCAGGAAAAAGATATTGATCTATTTTTGATCTCCGGCAACCATGATCCCGCGGGAGTTGAAAATGAGATTTTTGAACTCCCGGCAAATGTCCATTACTTTTCCAGTGAAGAGGTCGAAACTTTTGAGTATCAGAAAGCAGGCAGGCTTGCAGCCAGAATTATCGGGCAGTCCTACAGACAGAAATTTGAATCACGAACCATGTATAATTATTACACTGCAGCTGATAATTCTGTTTTTAATATTGGTCTGCTCCACACAGCTCTGACTAAAGATAATAGCCGCTATGTTCCGGTTAACAAAGGAGAGCTCCTGAGCAAAAAAGAAATTGATTACTGGGCACTCGGGCATATCCATCAGTTTGAACAGCTCAATAAAAAGCCAGCTGTTTATTTTTCTGGAACCCTGCAGGCCCATAACATTAGTGAAGAGGGGCAGAAAGGAGCAATTCTGGTTGAGGTTGACAGCAATTTAAAGAGCATTGAAGAATTTATTCCGCTGGCTCCAGTTATCTACCGGCAGTTAGAAATTGATTTGACAGCAGAAGATTTAAATAATATTAGTCAACTGCAGAGTTTGCTTCAGCAGAGAATTGAAGAGCTGAGAGATAAAATAAACAGACAGAATAAAAAACAGGAGTTTGCGGCTGAAGCGGTAATAATTCGCCTGCTGCTCAAAGGTAGAACTGAACTGCACCGGCATGTTGAAAACAACAGCGAAGAACTGGAAGAGACTCTGCTGGCAGAATTTCGCCGATCTAATTTTAATCAAAGTCCAGGCTGCTGGCTGCATTCAATTATTTTTAGAACAGCAAAATCCCTACCAGAACTGGCTGAATTGAGAAATAGCAACCCACTATATAAGAATCTAGAAGCTTTAATTAGTGATATTTTAGCTGAGGAAGAATTAAATCAGGAGCTGCTGGCAGAATGGGGAGAGATCTGGCAGGGAACTCAGGATCCAGAGGATAGAGAGAACCACAAATTTTATCCTGATCAAAAGCTGCAGCAGGAAATTATGGCAGAAGCAAAAAGAATTATAATTTCTGAATTAATTGAGGATGGAGATTAAATGCATTATAAGAAAATATACATTCGTGATTTTGGAATTTTCAACAATCAGAATTTAGATGATATTTCAAATAAGCTGGTGGTTATTGGCGGTAAAAATAGAGCCGGCAAAAGCAGTTTTTTAAAGCTTCTCCGCTACTTACCCTACGGCCTGCCGCAGGATAACTCTATTCCACCTGCTGCCAGCAATTATTATATAGAAGCTGAGCTGGAAAAAGAAAATACCAGTTATAATCTTTCTTTGGAAGGTTTTTCTAAGCCCCGGGTCTTAGATGAAAAACAGAGAGAACATTCTGCAGTTGAACTTTTTAATCAGCTGGACCAGTTAACTTATCAGCACTTATTTAGTATCAGTCTGGATGAACTGCAGCATTTATCTAAAATTGCCGGCGGTAAAAAGAAAGAAAAACGGCTTTATTCAATACTGCTTGGGGCTGGTTTTTCAGAGCTGGTCAGAGTGCCGGAACTTGCAGATAAATATTATAATAGAGCTGTAGATACGGGTGGTAAGCGCGGTGACCCCTCTGTGGCAGATTTTAAACCTTACTATAATCAGATAAGAGAGGCTGAAGATGACCGGGACGAGGCACTTTTAGAGGTTAAAGAGTTTTCTAATAAGAGAGAAGAGTTATTAAAAAAACAGAGCAGCCTGCAGAAGCTTAACGAAAAAATTGAGTCTGTTGAAAATGAATACATCTTAATTGACCTCTTAAAAAATAACTATTCTGAACTTCAGGAAATAGAAGCGGTTGAGCAGAAGTTGAAAAGAGCCGTCTCTGGTATTTCTTCCAGCAGATCTGTGGAGCCAGATCAAGCAGAAACTAAGACGGAAAATCTTAATCAGCAGAAAAAATTAAATGAACTGATAAGTTTTTTTGAACAAAATAAATTAATTAACAAATTTAAGCAGAAAGAAGAAGCATTAAAAGAGAGAATTAAAAATTATCAATTACAAAAAGAAAAATTAGCTGGTGTAAGACAGCAGCTGCTTTTGGAACTGGAAAGTTTAAATTCCAGCTGGGAGGGAGGTCTGCAGCAGCTCAATAATATTGAACTTGACCTGATAAAAGAGCAGAAATTAAATCTTAAACTCAAAGATTATGAAAATTTAAATTCAGATCTTGAAAAAATCGAATCACAAATAAAGAGGCTTAAAAATGATGAGCGGGATCTCAGCCAGGAGCTGGAAGCAGTTGAATTTAGAAAACCTGGAACTGTTTTGAAACAGAGCTATTTAATTTTAGCTGTTTCAATTTTAACTTTAGGCTCTTCATTTTTAATTAATCTCAATCAGCTGCGATATTTATCGCTGATTATAGCTCTGGCTGCATTTTTCTACTACAGCTCCAGTTATAAGACATCCCAGTTAGAAAAAGAAAAAGCTGATAAATTAAAAAAAGAAAAAGAGCTTAAGCAGCGTGAACTTGCTCAACTGGAGCAGAATTTAGCTAAAAAAACAGAGCTTTTAGAGGAGCTTGAAAAAGAATTGGGCAGTTATGCTCAAATATTAGGAATAAAGGAAGATGAATATCGGTCATTTTTGGCTTCCTACTACAGAGAAATTAGAGATAAGCAGAGAAGGTATCAGGAACTTAAAAATGAGGAAAAAGTTCACTTCTCAAATAAAGCAGAGCTGCTTAAAACTCTGCAGGAATTAAAAACAATAATTAAAAATACAGCACAAAACTGTGATTTGGAGTTTAGTGCTGCCGCAGAAGTTGATTTAATCAAAAATCAGCAGGATCTCTTTGGAGATTTTGAATTAATTAAAGATTTAAAGGCACTGACTGATCAATATCTTACTAAAAAAAATCAACTTAAACACACTCTTAAAGCTTCTGAGAAAATAAAAAATGCACTCACTGAAATTAATCAAGAACAGAGTTATTATCAGATATTTATTAATTTTTATCAGCAATTTCCCACAGCTGCAGCAGTAGAAGCAGAAAAAGAGTCGCTTTCTCTAGAGTTGAGTAATTTAAAAGCTGAAAAGGGAAAGCTGGAAGAAAATATCACAACTTTAAAAAATAGAATTAATGAATTATCTACTTCTACTAGAATCGAAAAAGCTCAGCAGAAAATTGATCTGGCACAGACAAAACTGGAAAAAAAGGCTCAGGACTACGCTCTGAATCAAAGTGTTAGTTTTATTTTAAAAAAACTGCGCGCAAAGATGATTGAAAAAGCAGAAGAGGAATTACTAAAACCGGCTTCCAAAATCATGAAGAGAATCAGCAGCGGTCATTACAGCCAGCTCAAAACAGCTTCTGATCTTGAACAGAGAGATTTTAGAATAATTACAGCAAAAAATAAAGAAGAAAAACAGACTAAGGAGCTGAGTCAGGGGAGCTTAGAACAGCTGTTTCTGGCAGTTAGATTAAGCAGAATAAAAGAGATTAATCCTCCACTGCCGCTTGTTCTGGATGATTCGCTGGTTAATTTTGATCGAAGCCACCTTTATAACACAGCCGAGCTGCTTGCTGAACTTGCCGGGAGCCATCAGATATTTATTTTAAGCTGTCATCCACATTTAATTTCATTCATCAGCAGGCTAACAGATTCTGCTCAGTACTGGAAGCTCGATTCGGGCCGTTTTGAATTGAGCAGTGCTCAGCAATTAATTGCTCACCTGAACAATTAATTTTATTTTCAATCACTTTTAACTGACTCTATTTATTGTTATAATGAGGAGTAGAATTTAAGCTTAATTTTATTAGTGGGGTGATTAGATGGAAGAAAAAATTGATAACATTAAAAATGATATTAATAAATATTTAACTGAAGAAAAAAACATTAAAGAAGAATGGATAGAAGATAATCATCCAGTTGATATTGCAGAAGCTCTTTCTGAACTTGATGCTTCAGAAATAAATAACTTTACCAAATTGCTGGAAACTGAAGACCTGGCAGACATCTTTGAAGAATCAGAAAAAGAGCTGCAGATTGACATTTTAAAGTGCAAAAGTTCCGAAGAAATAATTGAGATTTTCTCTCATATGGCAGCTGATGATATTACTGATATCCTGGGTTTACTGCCAATTCAAAAAAGAAAAGAACTGCTGCGTCATATGAAGCAGGATGATGCACTGGTAGTAAAAAATCTGCTGGGATATGACAGAGAATCTGCCGGTGGTATTATGACCACCGAATATCTTTTATTAAATAAAAATTTAAAAACTACAGAGGCCCTGCAGAAATTAAAGAATATCGCTCCTGATACAGAAATCATTGATACAATTTTTGTTTCTGATGAAAGCAAAAAACTGGTGGGCAGTGTTGACTTGAGGGATATTTTGAGTTCAGATGATGATAAAAAGTTAGAAGAGTTAATGGATGACAACATTATTAAAGTAACCGCTGATGTAGACCAGGAAATTGTTGCCCAGCAGGTTGCTAAGTATGACCTGACAGTAATTCCAGTAATTAATAAAAGTGGAATTTTAATTGGGATTATTACAGTTGATGATATTATTGACGTTATTGAAGCAGAAAACACCGAGGATTTATATAAGATGCACGGGGTGGATGAAGAAGAAAGTTCAGATACAAGCTTACTGCAGTCGATTAAAAGCAGGATGCCCTGGATGTTTATAAATCTGGCGACAGCTTTTCTGGCCACTTTTACGGTTGCCATGTTTGAAGATGTGATTGCTCAGGTTGCTGCTCTAGCTGCGGCAATGCCGATAGTAGCTGGGATGGGTGGAAATGCAGGTACCCAGACTCTTTCTATAGTTATTAGAGGAATCGCCCTGGGAGAAATTGATTTTAAAGATAACTGGAAACTTTTATTTAAGGAAGCAGCTGTTGGAATAATTAATGGTGCAGCCACCGGACTGGTTACCGGTTTTATTCTCTATTTAATGTACGGTAATTATTATCTGGGACTTATTATCTTTCTGGCAATGATTTTAAACCTCTTAATAGCTGGTATGTTTGGATTTTTGATTCCGCTTTCACTGCAGTCACTGGGGATCGATCCTGCACTGGCCTCAGCTATATTTTTAACTACAGTGACTGATGTTTTTGGATTTTTTGTTTTTCTGGGGCTGGCCAGAAGCTTTTTGATTTATTTAATTTAAGCAGTTATTTTATTAAATGGCAGAATATATCAATGTGTGAATATAGATAATATATAAACTTTCATTAATTGCTGTCGTAAAAGAGGATATTTATCTTAAATCTTGAAATAGTATTAGGGGATAAGAAAATAATATATAAATGAGGTGCTAAAACAAAAGTGGAAGAACAAAAGATCACTAAGATACCATTTGGGCAACTGGGAATTATTGTACATGATAGCTGTAAAGAGCTTGGTAAAAAAGTGGATGACTATATTGTTAAGCGCAGAAGAGAAGAATTTGCCAGCAGCTGCAGTGAATATCATGTAGATGAAATCAAAGATTCATACATTATTGATAGTGAGATAGTTCGCTTTGCTAATGGGGAAGCAAAGGGTCAGCTTAAAGAATCAATAAGAGGAAAAGATATTTATATTTTAGCCGATATTGGCAATTATAATGTAACTTATAATATGTTCGGACATGAAAACCGGATGAGTCCTGATGATCATTTTCAGGATGTTAAGCGCTTAATTTCTGCAATTGCTGGTAAAGCGAGAAGAATTCATGTAATTATGCCGCTTTTATATGAGAGCCGTCAGGATAAAAGAAACAGCAGAGAATCTTTAGACTGTGCAATGGCTCTGCAGGAGCTGGAGAATATGGGTGTGGAAAATATCTTCACCTTTGATGCTCACGAGACAAGAGTGCAGAATGCTATTCCACAGACCGGTTTTGAAAGTTTACATTCTACCTATCAGATCATTAAGGCAATGCACAGAGTCGATGATCAGATCTGTTTTGATAAGGATGCGATGATGGTTATTTCTCCTGACACAGGGGCAATGGATAGAGCAATCTATTATGCCAGTGTTTTAGGTCTTGATGTGGGGCTATTCTACAAACGCAGAGATTATAAAAAAATTGTAGATGGCAGAAATCCAATTATTCAGCATGAGTATATGGGAGCAGAAGTAGCAGGTAAAGATATTTTAATTGTTGATGATATGATTGCCTCAGGTGGTTCAGTTTTTGATATTGCCAGAGAACTTAAAAATAAAAATGCGCGTAATGTGTATGTAGCAGTATCTTTTACATTTTTCACTAACGGTATTGAAAAAATGGATGAGTACTATGAAAAAGGATATATTACTAAATTATTCTCAACCAATATGACCTATATTCCTCAGAAATTTAAAAATGCAGAGTGGTTTGAAGAGGTAGATATGTCTAAATTAATTTCACTTCTGATTGATACTGTCAATTATGATGATTCAGTCAGTCCACTTTTAGATGCTACAAATAAAATTAAAAAGATCCTTGGTAAATAGATTTTAAGAGAATAATCAGCTGATTATTCTCTTTTTTTAGGTATAAAAAATTTATGAGAGGGTGAAGATAATGGCTCAAACACCATCTGATAATCAAAAATTGATGCGAGAAATTGAACTAAAGAGAAAAGACAAGGCTGCTGGAGCTTTTATTGGACTTCTGGTTGGAGATGCTCTGGGAGCTGCAGTAGAATTTAAAAAGCGGGGTACATTCAAAGAAGTTACAGAGATGAGAGGCGGAGGTCCACATGGTCTTGAGGCAGGATACTGGACTGATGACAGCTCAATGGCTCTCTGTCTTGCTGAAAGTTTAAGTGAGAAGGGTTATGACCCTAAAGACCAGCTTGTAAGATATTTAGACTGGTACCGAAATGGTTATTTGAGTTCTACAGGTCGTTGTTTTGATGTTGGTGCCAATACAGCCCGTTCACTTGAATATTTTGAGGAAAATAAAGAGCTGCCGCCGGAAAAAGACAGGGCAGCAGGTAATGGTTCTTTAATGCGGCTGGCACCAGTTCCTATTTATTTTCGGGATGATTTTAAAAAGGCTGTTAAATATTCTGGTGAGAGCTCACTTACAACCCATAATAATCAGATGGCAGTTGACAGCTGCCGTTATTTTGGCGGTTTACTGCAGCAGTTTATTAATACTCGGATTGAGATGGATGCTTTTAAGGAGAAAGTACTTAAGGATACTGCTGTGGACCTTAATTTAGATGAGCGGGTAATTATGGCAGTCAATGGTGCTTTTAAAAAAGAAAGAAGAGAAATTAAATCTGATGGGTTTGTGATCAATACTCTGGAAGCCAGCCTCTGGGCTTTTTTAAATAGTAATTCATTTAAAGAAGCAGTATTGCTGGCAGCAAACCTGGGAGATGATGCAGATACAGTTGCTGCAGTAACCGGACAGCTTGCAGGTGCCTATTATGGTTTTGATCAGATACCTGAGCAGTGGGTAAATAAGCTGGCAAAACTTGACCTTTTAAATACAAGCTTCGAAAAATTATATAATAGTTAAGAAAAAGTCCCGCATCATATCAATCATGATGGGGGACTTTGCGATTAATAGGTTATTCTTCTACAATCCGGTCGATCCTTTTTTCTCTAACATTTACTACATCTAAATCCTTCCATTTCCGGATAAGAAACGCCAGATTATAAGCATTGATCTAAAGGTGATGTCAATTCTCATTGCAATCCAGAACCCATTAAGATTAAAGTTAAATCTAATTTAATCTTTTTTTACCTTTAATTAAGATTGTTATTCCAATTAGAACAAAAACAACCCAGGCCAGATGAAACTGGTAAATAAAAAGCAGGGTAGAGTAAATTTTTGGCGAATATAAATAATATTGCTATATCTACAAAATATAATTTTATTTATGCTGAGCATTTTTGCAATCTATTATGAAGATTTGAAGTACCGCTTAAAAATAAGGGAAGAACAGTATCAAAAATTATTTAACCAGTCACCAGCTGGAATGTTATTACTTGATAAAGATGGGACAATTATTACAGTTAATGATTCGATCTGTCAATATACAGGTTACAGCAAAGAAGAGCTTGAGGGAGAAAGTATGTTTAAAAACCTAGTGCCGATTGAATATAAAATACGAGCTCAAAAAAGTATTGAGGATATATTAAACGGGGAAGATAAAGAATACATAATGAAAACCTATGATAAAAAAAATAAATTAAAATATTTTTTAATGAAAGAGACTAAGTTTACTCAGTCAAATTTTAGAACTGCAATTTTAAGTATGAGAATAGACTATACGGATTATAAAATAAAAGAGGAAAAATCTGATTGCCCGCTGGGCGGGAGATGAATTTGCAATCCTGCTGCCTTCTACTTCCAAAAAAGATATGGAAAAAATAATAAATAGAATTCAAAAGAATTGTGAGCAAACTAATAAAGATCAGATTTCGATTTCTCTGGCTCTGGGTGCAGCGGTTAAAAATGAAGAAAATGAAGATTTATTTGAAATATTTGAGCTGGCAGATAAAAGAATGTATCAGCAGAAGATGAGTCAGGGCAAGAAGGCAAAAAGAAAATTAATCTCAAATATATTACTTTCACTGGCCGAAAAAAGTCATGAAGACAATTTTCATATTCAGCGCTTAAAGGAAAAAGCAGCTGACTTTGCAGATTATTTAAAACTTAAAACTTAAAAGTTCAGAGAAAAACAGACTGGTTGAACTGGCTGAACTGCATGATATTGGTAAAATTTCAATATCAGAAAAGATATTGAATAAAAAAGGTAAATTAAATAAAAAAGAATGGGAAAAGATAAAAAAACATTCCGAAGTTGGTTATAAAATTGCTGCAGCCTCTAAGGAGTTTGCTTCTCTGGCAAAGCTTATTCTGCACCACCATGAAAACTGGGACGGCAGTGGTTATCCTGAGGGTTTAAAAAAGAAGAGATTCCCTATTTATCCAGAATCATCTCCATTATTGATGCTTATGATGTTATGTTAAATAAGAATCTATATTCTAAAAAAATGAACAAAAAAGAAGCGATTGAAGAGCTTAATCGAGCAGCTGGGAGCCAATTTGATCCAGCTTTAACTGCCGAATTCATTAATTTTATAGAGTAAAAATAAATTAAATTCTCAAGCTCAATTGGAAATTTTAGTAATGATAATTAATTTTATCTGCATAAATTTTACCCAAATAGGGCAGAAGTATAATCTGGGCACCGATTAAACCCGTTCCCTTTTTGTGCTGGTCCATTGCCAGTAAGAGCAGAAAGTGTTCAATAAAACCATAACCAACCAAACCAACAAAAACCCCACCTAAATAGACAAAAATATTTAAGAAATACCAGAGATATTGCGGCATTCGATAGCGGTATTTGTTAAACCACATTTTTAAATTATGTATCCCCCAGAAAGAAGAAGTAAAAAAGTAAGCAAAAATAATAGCTGTGAAAACTACAGCTATTTTCGAAAAAGAAAGTAAAAAAGCAGCAGCAAGTCCTAACCCAAAACCAATTAGACCACTTATTGTTGCTTTTCTGCCGAGTTTAATTATAAATTGATCCTGATTATACATCATTAGTGCACTACACCTCGTAAAATATATTTAATCTAACTGTCTGACTAATTTAAAGTGATAAAACTGAGTTTCTCAGGATTTAACTATAAATTAGCCTTACATAAATACTCTGATTATAATTTCCAAAATTCTCACCAAAGATAGTTAAGCCGCCCTTGTTTTCAGCTTTTTCTGGAACAGCAATTTTAAATTTAAAATTACTCTTATGGTCAAGCTCCAGCTGATCAATAGTAACTTCGGAAATTTTTGATCCGTCGATAAAGGTTCCATATTTACTAACTGAAAGTAATTTTAGCAGACCATACTGATTCCAGTTGGGATACCACCAGGAAGGCGTGAAAATTCCTTTGGTCTCTCCAAAATCACCAGGGCTTGTCCAGCTGCCCAGTTCCTGATCATTTAAATAAAAGAAGATATCGGATGGCCAGTCACTACAGACACCAGGAGCTTCTGAGCTTATTTCCATTGAAATTTGAATTTCTGTAAGTTTTTGTCCCGGTTTTAAATAATTCGGCAGTCTGTATTCGATAAAACCTTTAGTAAACCATAAAATTTGACTGTTTATTCTTTCCGGATCAGCAAAGAAACTCGGATCATCAACTTCACCAATTATATGATCCTTATTGGCCAGACCACAGGTAGGATAGACATCATAGTCAGAAAAATGACCAACTGCTATTTCAGATTCATAAAATTTTTCTTCTGTTTTCTTTTTTAGATCAAAGATAAGTTTATCCTCGTGTAAATAACATAATTTTTGATTACCTCTGGCTGCAGACTCAGTTGAAACTTTTATCAGGCCACATTCTTCAAGCTTTTTGACATGAGAGGTAATTGCACCGTTTGTTAAACCTAACTTTTCCGCGAGCTCATTCATATTGAGCTGGTGGTATTCAGATAATAATTCCAAAATTCTAATTCTGGATTCTGAACTCAGAGCTTTAAAAGTATTTAAACCATCTCTTAAATTATCAATTAAAATCAAGATTCTCCCCCCAAACATTATTTATTTTAGTCAATTATAAAACAAAATCCTGTCTCTTATACACATCT
>NZ_QBLR01000482.1:0-1486 GCF_003070835.1 Halanaerobium sp.
GAAATTGAAAATAATCTTGATAGACTGGCAGATATGGTTGAAAAGAATATAGATATTAATAAATTATTAAAGTTAAGTAGAAGGTGATAAAATGGCAGATTCAGTTATGATTCAGGGTACAGCTTCAGATGCCGGTAAAAGTATTTTAGCCGCTGCTTTATGCAGGGTACTGGTCCAAGATGGATATAAAACAGCTCCCTTTAAATCTCAAAACATGTCTTTGAATTCTTATATTACAAAAGAGGGTAAGGAAATTGCAATTGCCCAGACAGTACAGGCAGAGGCTGCAAAAGTAGAAGCAGAAGTTAATATGAGTCCAATTTTGATGAAACCTATCGCCGATGATATGTCTCAGATAATCTTAAAGGGAAGAGTATTTAAAAATATGAGGGCTGCTGATTATTTTGCCCAGAAAGCGAAGCTAATTAAAATTATAAGAGAAGCTCTAGCTGATCTTAAACTGGATTATGATCTTTTAGTTTTAGAAGGTGGGGGGAATCCTGCTGAAGTAAATTTAAGAGATAAAGATCTTGTTAATATGAAAGCAGCAGAAATAGCTGCTGCGCCTGTGATTTTAGTTGCAGACATTGATAAAGGTGGAGTTTTTGCTTCAATTGTTGGAACTCTGGACTTGCTTACTGAAAAAGAAAGAAAGAGAGTTAAGGGAATAATAGTCAATAAATTTAGAGGTGATCCTGCTGCTTTTAAATCTGGAGTAGAACTGATAGAAAAATATTCTGGCAAAAAAGTATTGGGAGTTATGCCGTATTTAGAAAAACTTAATTTACCTTCAGAAGATAGTTTAGAGCAAGAAATTTATGGTAATCAGAATTATAAAATTGATATTGTAGTTATTGCTTATCCAGGGATGTCAAACTTTACAGATTTTGATTATTTTAAAACTGCAAAAGATATTCAGCTTAGATACGTAAAAAGGGAAATTGAGCTGGGAGATCCTGATTTAATTATACTGCCTGGTTCTAAAACTACTATTAGTGACTTAGAATTTTTATATGAATCAAAACTGTCTGGAAAAATTATTGAAAAGGCAGCTCAAAATACTGAAATTATCGGTATTTGTGGGGGCTATCAAATGCTAGGTCAAAAAATATCAGATCCCGATAATTTAGAAGGAGCCAGGCAAAATATAAAAGGTCTTTCACTACTAAAGATTAGTACTGTTCTGGAATCTCAAAAAATAACGAGACAGGTTAAGGTGGAGAGTTTAAATAAACTCAAATTTTTCAAAAATAGTCAGAATGAAATTTTAAGAGGTTATGAAATTCATCAGGGTAAAACTATACTAGCTGCTGATCAGAAATCATTATTTAAGTTAAAAAGACAGAAATTAGGTAAATTAGAAAAAACTGTTCATGATGGGGCAGTAAATGATAGAGGAAATGTCTGGGGTACATATATTCATGATATTTTCAAAAATGATTGTTTTAGAAAATCATTAATTAATCATCTTTTAACAAAAAAAGGT
>NZ_QBLR01000483.1:0-1486 GCF_003070835.1 Halanaerobium sp.
AAAAGTTAAATGGTTTGATGAGAAAAAAGGTTATGGCTTTATTGAAAGAGAAGATGGCGACGATGTATTTGTACATTTCTCTGCTCTTCAGCAGGAAGGATTTAAAACTTTAGAAGAAGGTCAGGAAGTAGAATTTGAAATTGTTGAAGGAGATCGCGGACCTCAAGCAGAGAATGTTGATGTTATATAATTAAAATTTAATTATGTAAAGTTGCCCTGGTTATTAAATTAGCCGGGGCTTTTCTATGTTTTAAAATAAAATAACAATAAGTAGTTGATTTTTATTATCAATAAATATAAAATTATAGATGATGAAATTAAATTAAAATAAAGCGAGTTGGAGGTAAGTTTATGGATTTTAAAATAATAGTCGACAGCTGCTGTGATCTAACAAAAGATTTGCGAGAAAGATTTAATATTTCTACAGCACCACTGTCTATAGATGTTGGAGATAGACACTTTATAGATGATGAAAATTTGGATCGAGAAGGATTATTAGATGCAATGAGAAACAGTAGTGATGCACCAAAAACTGCTAGTCCTGGCCCTGGTCCTTTTTTAGATTTATATCGAAAATATGATAATATTTTTGTGGTAACTCTTTCTAAAGAACTAAGTGCAACATATCAAAATGCCATGTTAGCAAAGAAAATGATTTTAGAAGAGGCGGAAGATAAATTAATAAAAGTCTTTAATTCTTTTAGTGCTACTGTAGGTGAAACAATGATTGCTTATAAGTTAGGAGAATTAATAGAAGCCGGTTTCAATAGAGATGAAATTATAGAGAAAACTGAAAAATATGTTGAAGAGATGCAGACATTATTTGTTTTAGATTCTCTTGATAATTTAATTAAAGCAGGAAGAATGGGGAAATTAAAAGGAAAAATTGCTTCTTTTTTTAATATTAAACCAGTTTTAGGTGCAACTCCAGATGGGACTATCACTCTTGTTGATAAAGCAAGGGGAAGCAAAAGAGCAATCAGAAAATTAATTGAAAAGATAGGTGAAAGAGGAGAAAATTTAGAAGAGAAAGTTCTTGGCATAGCTCACTGTAATGCCTTAGAAAAAGCAGAATATATTAAAGGAAAAGCAGCTGAAAAATATAATTTTAGAGAGATAATTATTGTTGAAACTGCTGGAATTAGCACAGTTTATGCTAATGAAGGTGGAATAGTACTGGCATTTTAATAGATGCCGGTGTAGCTCAACTGGCAGAGCAATAGTGTCGTAAACTATAGGTTGCAGGTTCAAGTCCTGTCACCGGCTCCAGTCTTGACATAATAAAATAAAAAATAATTGAATTATTGTTAATTAAAGAGGCTGTACTGATTAGTCAAAGATAATCGCTTCAAATCGAAAATCATAGTCCAGTTTTAAAGAGTATTTAGCTTGACAATCTCCCATAAAAAGTTATAAAATCTATATTAGACCGTAAAATTGTGGGAGTGATTTTTGTGAGTGATTTATTAATTATGACACCCGGTCC
>NZ_QBLR01000484.1:0-1469 GCF_003070835.1 Halanaerobium sp.
TGAGATAATCAAAAAAATATTGAAAATCAAAGTAAATAGCCAAATCATCTCCACCCAATGCATAGCTTGGATGGAGTTTTCTTGGCAGTTTTAGATAAAATTATCTATTTTTAAATATTTATTAATCTAAATATTAAGTGTTCTGACCAATAATTTCTAAAATAATAATTAAAACTGCTCCAGCTGCAAAAGCTGCCAATCCGCTAATATTGAATTGACTTGGGAAAACTGCTGCTGAGGAACCAAGAATCAGCCCTGTTAAAACTACCATGATTTCTTTTTGATGTTTCTGCAGCAGATAAGAAAAAAGCCAGGCAAAAACCAAAAGTCCTGCTGCAACTCCTGCTCCAAAAACTATTAAAATTAAAAAATCTAGATTATTGATGGCATTTAAAACCGGATGATAAACTCCCATTAAAATTAAAAGTGTACCTCCACTAATTCCCGGCAAAATCATAGCTATACTACCAAAAAAACCTGCTATAAAAAATAAGACAAGACCTTTAGCATTTAAAAATCCAAGCTGAATTTCTCTTGAGAAAAAGAGAGCCAACACAAAAGCTAAAACCATTACTAAAATCTTAACAAAGCTCAAATGACCAATTTTTTTGTAAGTCGAGTGGGCTGAGGTGATTACCAAACCAAAGAGAAAATAATTTACAATTAAAGGTTGGTTTTGATAAAGATCAGTTATCACAGCTGAACCAAATAAAATTCCAGCTGCTGCCCCCAATCCAATTACAAAGAGTTTTTTGATTTTAATCTCTTTAATGGCATTAATTAAAGTTTCATAAATATTTAAAACCAGGGCCAGCGTACCTCCACTTACCCCCGGTAGAGTATTGGCAAGTCCTACTGGAATCGATTTAAAAAATAAGGCTAAATATGAGTTTTTTCTTGGCAAATAAATCTTCCTTTCAGTTATTAATTTATATTTTTTAATTTTATTCTCTCTATATTATTATTCAAGATAATTACTCCCTTTACCTGCCTAAATTCAAAAAAAGCTCAACCTCTATTTAATCTAGAGTTTGAGCTTTTTTAGTATCTTATTTAAATTATTTGGCAATAACTTCGGTTCTGTAGCCATCAGGGTCGGTAATAAAATAATATCCGGATGATCCTTCACTTAAACTTTTTAGATTTCCAACCTCATAACCTGCTGCTTTGTGTCGCTGATAAGATTTTTCTAAATCCTCAACTTTAACTGCGATATGACTGTAGCCATTTCCAATTGTATATGGTTCCTCACGGTCATAATTATAAGTTAACTCTAACTCAAAATTACCCTTTTGATCAGTTAAATATACTAAGGTGAATTTATCTTCAGGAAAATCTCTGCGGCGGCTTTCTTTTAAGTTTAAAGCCTTTTTGTAAAAATCAACTGATTTTTCTAAATCCATTACTCTAATACAAGAATGAACAAAATCATAATTTTGCATTTTATCACTACTCCTTTAAAATTATTT
>NZ_QBLR01000485.1:0-1463 GCF_003070835.1 Halanaerobium sp.
TGATTTGCTCCGGTAATATTTAGCCCTGTTCCAGCTGCTCTAGGCGATAATATCATACAGCCAAAACCATCGCTTTCATTAAATCTATCTACTGAAGCTAAACGCTGTTTTGAATCACCATTAATTATTGGAATCTCCTGCAGTCCAAATTTTTCCCGAATTACTCTCTGCAAGATCAGCTGCATTATTTTAAAGGTAGTAAAAATTAGAACTTTTTCGTTATTCTTTTTGACTTCACTTAATATTTTAATAACAGATTTTAGCTTTGGTCCTTCATGTAATAGTTCTTCTGCACTTTTTAGATTCCAATCCTTATCCAAAAGAGCCGGATGAGAAGATAGCTGAAGTAAAGACTGCAGAGTGCCTAAATGAGTTCTACCCTTAGAATTTTTTTCTTTTTCGATTATTTCTTTATATCTCTCTTTTTGTCTCTGACTCATTTCAATTGTTTTGGTAATATCTTTTTTCTCAGGCAGTTCATCTTTAAGCTCACCTTCTTTTGTCCTTCTCAAAAATACGGGTTGAATTTTTTCTTTCAGCATACCTTCATACTTTTCATACTCTTCTGGAGTATTAGAACTCTCAATGGGCTTTACAAAATTATTCTTAAATTCTTTAAAACTGCCTAAAAGTCCAGGTTGGACAAAATCATAAATAGACCAGAGATCTGCCACAGTATTTTGAACAGGTGTGCCGGATAAACCCAACCTCAGCTTTGCCTTTTGAGCTTTAACAGCATGAGCTTTTAGAGTGCTTTGATTCTTAATAGCCTGAACTTCATCACAGACTAATATGGTCCAATCTATTTCTCCCAAAAGCACCTGATCACTAACTAAAGTGCTGTAGGTAGTTAAAACTACATCAGACTGCTTAATAACTCTGCTGTTTTTATTACGAGAACCACCTAGATGGATATATACTTTGTTAATTTTTGGTGAAAATTTCTTTATTTCATGCTGCCAGTTTTCTAAAAGAGATTTTGGAGCGACTATCAAGGAGGGAGATAATTTATTTTCTGCTTTTAAACTGGCCATCAAAGCAATAACCTGTATTGTTTTTCCTAAACCCATGTCATCAGCTAATAAACCGCCTAATTTTGAATTTTTTAATTTATGCAACCAAACATATCCTCTTTTTTGGTAGGGTCTTAATTCACCCTTAAATAAGCCTGGTGCTTGATAAACAACACCATTTTCCTGCAGCTGACTTCTAAAATCTATCATCTGCTCATTATATTCTAGCAGATCAATATTTTCATAAATATCAAAAATATATTTAAGCTTTTCTTTATTAACCCTGCCGTTTTGCTTGATTTTATCTACTTCTTTTGCTCCTGCTATAAAATCTTCACTTTCTTTCGGAACTTTAACCCAGTTATCATTATAGAGCACATAGTCTTCACCCTTTTCTCTAGCTTCTTTTACCAGCCTTTCAAATTCACTGAGCTCAATTTGTTCCTCATC
>NZ_QBLR01000486.1:0-1462 GCF_003070835.1 Halanaerobium sp.
ATATACTTGTTAAAACAGCAGGCAGTTCAGATGCTTTGATAACACGGTTTGATCCTCCTTTTCTTGATGTTTTTAAGGCAAGTGATAATCTTGAGAATATCTTTGCAGAAGGAATGAGATCTAGATTATCAGGTCATTATTGTGAGGCTGTTATTAAAAATGGGAAGAAAGTAATGATTGTCAATGCTCTAGAAAACAGCAAATGGAAAGATTCAATTGATGCTCAGGCTGGACTAAATGCATATTTAGGCTACCCTTTAAAATGGCCTGATGGTAAAATCTTTGGTACACTCTGTATTCACGACAAAAAAATACATCATTTTTCTAAAAACACTCAGGAAATTATGCTGCAGTTTAAAGAACTAATAGAATCTCACCTTGAAATAATTAATAAAAATATTGAAATAAAAATGGATAATGAAATAATAAAAAGGAAAAGCGATAAATATGATAATTTAGTTAATAAAGCACCAATAGGTATTTTTGAAACAACTTCTAACGGGAAAATAATTTCTATTAATGAAAGCATGGCAGAGATTCTGGGATTTTCCAGTATAGATGAGACTTTAAAACATTATAATGACTTAAAAAAAGATCTTTATTTAAATCAAAAGCGAAGAGAAGAATTTATCATGGAATTAAATGAAAATGATGAAGTCAAAAACTTTGAATATCAGGCGATAGGAAAAAATGAAGTTCATAAATGGATTAGTATGAATGCTATAAAAAGCAGAACAAAAGAAGATGGGACTTATGTAATTGAAGGTTTTGTTTTTGATGTTACAGAAAGAAAAGATAAAGAAGAAAAGATTAGAGAACAAAAAGAAGAATTAGCTGCTGCTTTTGAACAGCTAACAGCCTATAATGAAGAAGTTATGGCTATGAATGAGGAATTAGAACAGTCCTTTGAAGAAATAAATTCACTCAACCAGAGATTTGTTAAAATGATTGAACTTGTATCTAATATGACAGATGAGGGCTTATTAACTGAAAAAGATTTTTTGGGAGAACTTTTGAATAATGCTATAAAAATTATACCTGAAGCTGATTATGGTAGTGTTTATATATACGAAAAAGGAAAGGTTAATTTTATAAATACTATTGGTTATGAACTCTCCAGTCTTAAAGATATCAATATACCAGAAGAAGCATTTTTCAATAAAAATGATAATATTGAGATTATAAATTTTAGCGAAGTAAAAAGAAGAAATAAAAAATTTATGGACCAAAAGAATTATAATAAATTGAAAAAATTAAGCTATAAAATGAAAGAAATATTATATATGGATTTAGAAATTTCAGGTCAGAAAAAAGCAGGCTTAAGTCTGGATATTAGCGAAAAGAGCAGCAAAAATTTTACTAATAATTCTCTTAGTGTTTTTAAAGCGTTTCATAATATTGCTTTAAGTTTTTACACAATAAAAGAATATACCAATCTACAAAATTCATTTACCAGGGAACT
>NZ_QBLR01000487.1:0-1462 GCF_003070835.1 Halanaerobium sp.
AACCTTCCAGGGACCAACACCATATTTGTCAGCATATGTTTTCATTGTTTTGTCCAGATCTTCCACAACTACACCAACCTGTAAAACATCTTTAAATACAGCTTCCACTTTTTTATTCCTCCTTTTCTAATAAACAGGCTTAAATCAGTTTATTGCAATTACAATGATTATTATTCAGGTGTAACAATAATTTTAACATGTTTATCTTTATTCTTAACTAATTCTTCAAAACCTTCCTTTACAACATCTTCTAACTGTATTTTTTTTGTTATCATCTTTTGTGCATCAATTCTGCCATCTTCGACAAGAGAAATTGTAGCAGGAAAAACACCGCGATTATATGCCAGTGCACCTAAAATCTCTTTTTCAGCCAGTACCAGATTATTTAAATGGAATTCTACTTCCTCTTCCCAGATACTAGTTACAACAACTCTTGCACCTCTATCAACAGAAGCAACTGCAGTTTTAAATCCAGCTTGTACTCCAGTAGCTTCAAATGCAGCGTCAACACCTTTTCCATTAGTTAATTTCATAACTTCTTCAACTACATCAACTTCAGTTGGATCAAGTACAATATCCGCCCCAAACTCTAAAGCAAATTTCTTACGTGCTTCTGCAATTTCAACAGAAATAATCTTTTGAGCTCCTGCAGATTTTAAGGCCAGAATAGTTGATAAACCAATTGGACCTGCTCCAGTTACTAAAGCTGTCTCACCCTGTACAAATTTACCTCTTCTAAGAGAATGAACAGCAACAGCTATAGGTTCAACTAATGCACCCTCTTCAGTACTAACACCCTTAGGCAGTTTATGAACAAATTCAGCAGGAAAAGTTGTATATTCTGCTCAACCTCCTCCACCACCTGCTAAACCATGAAAACCTAATTGTTCACATATCTGATAATCTCCTCTTTTGCATTTTTCACATTCTCCACATGCCCAAATTGGTTCTAATGTTACTTTGTCTCCAACTTCCAGGTTATCAACACCCTCTGCCTTATCTACTATTTCTCCAGCAAACTCATGTCCTAAAATCACAGGCGCTTTTTCTTGAGTTATCGGATGCACACTTCCAACTGGTATAAAAATTGGTCCTACTAAATATTCATGTAAATCTGAACCACAAATACCACACCACTCAACCTTAATTTTTACTTCTCCTGCTTTGACTTCTGGAACTTCAACATCTTCTACTCGAATGTCTTTTGGACCATACCACCTTGCTGCTCTCATTGTTTTACTCATTCTAGCTGCCTCCTATTTTATTATGATTATAATATAAAAAACCTGCAGCAATTTAATAATTATACTATAATTCAATAAATAAATTACTGCAGTCCTCTTCCCCCAATATTAATATCCCCAAAGTCGCCATTTGGTACTTTTACTAAAGCCTCTATGGTTTTGCTGAGCAAAGGCGAAATATATCAACCACGGAGGTAGATAATTATTGCAAATTAGTC
>NZ_QBLR01000067.1:0-15666 GCF_003070835.1 Halanaerobium sp.
TCCTAATTCCAATTATAAGGAGTTTTTCTATTTTAAGCAAGTATTTTCGCTGAAAATAGAACTTGACATTTATTAAATATTTTTATGCAATGCTAGTGATCTCATATGGTTTAATTTTAAATTCAAAACTATCAACTTCAGCCTTAAGCTCTGCAATATCTTCCTCCATCAAATTACATTCAGTAACTTTTTTCAGCTCCTGGCCCAGACTGACCTTAACTTTATCCCTCTGTTTGCCGTATTCGTAAAATCTAAAAACCAGCTCCTCGGAAGCTTCTGCTTTTTTGACAGTCTCTAAAATTGTACTCTCTGCTTCAACATCGATAAATGACTTCTGCTGCGGTTCTTTACCTGTTTCATTTTGAGTAATTACAGTTTTAAGCGGATAATTTAGCTCGTAGGCCTCTTTTACAGTCTCAGCTTCAAACCAGTCCCCAGCATGTGGGTAGAGGCTGTAAGTAAAACTGTGCTTACCCTGATCTGCTGCTGGGTCAGGATAAACCCCGGATTTTATCAGAGTCAAACGCATTGTCTGGTCTTTAATATCATAGCCATATTTGCAGTCATTTAAGAGGCTAACTCCATAGTTTCTTTCCGAGAGATCAGCCCATTTATGGCCAACAGTTTCGAACTTAGCATAATCCCAGCTTGTATTCCAGTGAGTATTTCGCTCCACATTCCCAAACTGAATCTCATAGGTCGCCTTTGTACTGCGCAGATCAACCGGGAAAGCCGTCTTCAGGAGAATCTGTTCTTCCTGCCAGTCCACATCAGTTTTAAAATCAAGCCGCCGCTGATTGGCATAGATAACCAGCTGCTGGGAAATAGTTGAATCTAAAAATTTCCACTTCAGCCTGGCAACAATTCTGTCGTTCATTTTTTCTATTTCCAGCTCCTCCAGCTTATCAATCGAATACTCTTTTTCCTGGTAGTAAATATCTATATCCCAGGCATTAAAGCGCATTGGCCGATCTTCAAAAGCCTGCAGCAGGTTGGCTTTTTTCCCAGCCGGAATTAACTCCCGCTGAAACTGTCGATCATAGAGAGAGATTATCTGCCCCTGCTGATTGAGCTTAATCCTGTAGTATCTATTTTCCAGCTGATTTTTTTCTGCCTCAACCTTTAATAAATTGCGGCTCCCAGCCCCAACAGTCTGCTGGCCCTGGCTCTTACTGAGCAGATACTTAATCTGGCTTTCTTTAAAATCAGCTTCTTTCTGAGCTGCCACTTCCGCTTCCAGTTTTAATCCCTCATCACTTTGACTAAGATTATAGGCTTTATAACCACTGGCCGGAATATTATCGATCATAATCTGCCGTCCTTCAAATTCAATATAACCTGAGCGCTGCCAGGGCAGAGAATTAAAAACGACCAGCTTTTTCTGCTCACCTTCAATCTGAGCTGCAATTTTTTTCAGGCCGCCCTGCAGTTCTCCTCTCAGCTCGGCAAAAAGCTCTCTAAATTCGCGGGCACTGTCCTGATAAACCTCTTTGATTGAAGATCCGGGCAAAATATCATGGAACTGATTTTTAAGCAGAATTTCCCAGTTTGACTGCAGTTTTTGAGCAGGATAGCTCAGACCTGCTGTCTGCTCTGCAAAAGATCTAAAAAGCTCTGTATCATGCAGCATAATATCAGCACGGCGGTTATTTTTCTTAATTTCAGCCTGTGAGGTATAGGTTCCCCGGTGATATTCTAAATATAATTCGCCATCCCAGACAGGCAGCTCAGGTTTTTCTTCCATTCGAGCTGCCAGTTTTTCAAAATATTCTTCTGCACTGCCGAACTCTACTTCTGGCAGCCCGGGAATCTGCTGCATTTTTTTACCGCTTTCGATCATCTCTCGAGTCGGACCACCCCCACCGTCTCCCCAGCCATAGGCAATAAGCAGCTGATCATTAATTTCTTTCTGCTGATAATTATCCCAGCTTCCCCTGACTGATTCGGGATTTAGAAGCCCGTTATAGGTATAAAAAGGCTCATCATTATTTACCTCAGGAGTTGTAATAAAATGAGTTAATACTTCTGTGCCGTCAATGCCCCGCCACTTAAAAGTATCATACTCAGGCCGGTTAAACTGACTCCAGCTGATCTTGGTGGTCATAAAATACTTCATGCCGCTTTTTTTAATAATCTGCGGCAGAGCCCAGGAATAGCCAAATACATCGGGCAGCCAGAGAATATTCCAGTCCTGATCAAATTCTTCCTTGATAAAACGCTTTCCGTGCAAAAATTGTCTGACCAGTGATTCCCCCGAAGTCAGATTGCAGTCGGCTTCAACCCACATTCCTCCGGTTACTTCCCAGCTTCCCTCTTTAATTTTTTCTTTTATCCGGGCATAAATTTCCGGATAGTCTTCTTTAATAAACTTATATAACTGGGGACTGGACTGAACAAAGGTGTAGTCCGGATATTCTTCCATCAGTTTTAGAACTGTAGAAAAAGTGCGGGCTGTCTTTTCTCTGGTGTGCAGCAGCCGCCACAGCCAGGCTACATCAAGATGAGAATGACCAACTGCTGTTATTTTTGGCAGCTCAGTTTCAGCTTTGAGTTCTCCCAGCGAGTTTTTAAGATACTGGCTGGCCTCAGCTGCAGTCGCTAAAAATTCAGCTGAGCCCGGTTTCCTAAAATCAATTAAATTAAAAGCCTGATTCAGCCTATTTAAAAGTTTCTGCCGCAGGTTATCCCCCTCATCCATAAGAGCAATAGATTCTTTAAGGGTTTTAGCCAGCTGATAAAAGTCTTCCAGAGTCGAATCTCTAAAGATTAAAGCTGCTTTTTTAAACCATCTTTTTTCTGCTTCCAGACCGCTAAAGGCTTTGACTGCTACTTTTAAACTTTCACCTTTTAAGTCTTTATCTCTTAATTTAACCAGCGAATGGTTGCGATCCAGACCCTGCAGCGGCTGACCGTTTAAATAGAGCAGCGATTCTGCTCCGGCCAAGCCGCCGGGGTGACTGCTGCCAGGAATTATTTCTAAATAAATATTGTTTTGGTCTAAATCCCAGTCTTGAGGCAGTTTGAGCTCAGTTACAAACCAGCTGCACTGCTCCCTACCTCCCCAGCTCCCCCCAACTTTAAAAGTTTCACCTCTTAACTTTGAGAATTCCGGTAGTGATTTATCCTCAATTCTGGCAGAATATTTTGTAAATTTTTCGATTAAAATTTCCTGCTGATTCAAATTGGCTGCTAAATCTTTTAAGTATCTTTCAATTTTTCCCTCTTTGAAAAACATTAGCTTCACTTCCCATTATATTTTTTTATCGAGTAGATCTCTATCAACAAAATTATTCAGAAAATAATTAAGTGAGCTGTTCTTTTTAGCTGCAGTTTTAAGCGAGAATACTTTTATTATCTCCCACATAAAATCAATCCTGGAATCATAAACCGACTCTAATAAATCATTAAAATCTTCTTTAAATAAATGATCTGTTCTTTCAAAATTCTGAACCCCGATAGCTGAGCTTGTTTCCTGGTCCAGTCCGGCAAGATACCAACTTTCAATCTCTTTGATAACCACAATAATTTTTTGAAAAATCTTTCATCATCATTCCCTTCCACCAGTATATACAGCCGCTTATGCAAGATTACACCTCCAGTAAATTTTGGATGTATAAATCATCAATTCCCATATCATTTTCCAGGAATACCCGAACTTCTTCTTTTTCTACCGGTTTGCTAATCTTAGAAAAACCTTCCTGATCACGATGAACTAAAAATAAATCATCTAAATCAATATATTTAATCAGCTCTGGATTATGGGTGGTGATTAGAATTTGTTTCTTTTTTGAAGCATCAATAAACATATCCACCAGTTTTGAAATTAAGTGAGGATGAATATTCCTTTCCGGTTCTTCTATAATTGCAATTTTTTTATCTTCAAAATAAAGGGCAATTATCAACGCTATTGTGCTGATTGTTCCATCAGAAAGAATCGAAGCTGGAATATAATCTTTTTTAGAATATTCTTCTTTAAGTTTGAAAAGCAAAGATTTATCTGCAAATTTTTCTATATCAATATTTTCAACAAAGGGAAGTATATCTTTGACAATATTAGAAAATTTCCTGGCTTTAGCTTGATCTTCGATTATATTTTTCAATACTATAGCCAGATTTTCTCCATCTTCTTCTAATTCTGCCTTACCAGTTATTGGAGTTGCTTTTTTGGATAGTAAAGGATTAATATTATAAATCGAAATCCCACCTAAAATTTCTTTAATTGAACGCTCAACAATAAAAGCAAATGGGGTTTCTAAAATCAATTCCCTATCTGAAAGCTTAATTTCTTCTAAAAATGACGGTAATATATTATCCTTTGTAATTTTAATCTGATCAGTTTTTAAGGTGTCTTTGTTAATTTTGACCTCTAGACCATTATTTTCTTTCAATAAAGTTAGGACGATTTCTCCCATTTCCTTTTCTTCTTTTTTCTTTTCTGCTATTCTATTTTGCTTTTTAATTTGATAATATTTAAATTTTAAGGTTAACTGATCCTCTACCACTTTGAAATCTTCGCCATTAAAATCAATTTTGAACTGATATCTACTCTCGTAAGCCTCTCTAAAAAGAATATTATCCTCGCTTTCTTTTTCAATTTTCTGGATATTGGGGCGATCAAAAATTATCTCCATGTAAAGCGGCTGCTGATCTCCAATATTTATATTTCGCAAATATTCTACCCCACCCTGCATGGAAATTGCATTGCTCAAACCACTTTTAATTATATCCCTAATGAAATCAAATATCTGAATAAAACTTGATTTCCCGGCTGCATTGGCTCCCACTAAAACATTAAATTGATTTAAATCAATTTCAAGTTCTTTAAAGCTCTTAAAATTGGAAACTTTAATTTTTTTGATGCCCATTCTGATCCTCCTTCTGGCTGGTAGAAAGTAGAGATTTATTTTGCTATATAATTAAATTTTATTTTCACATCTCTATTATATCACAGCAAGAAAAAAATGACAGCTCCCGGAAGGAAACTGCCACCTGTAATCATTCTATTAAATTTTTATAAAGTGAATTTTAACCGACATCTTCAAATGAATCTTTGGTTAAAATCTCTTTTTTTAGCTTTAAAAAGTCTTCTTCTAATTCCAGCAGCTTATCTCTAATTGGATCCGGAAGATCGGCATGCTCCAAATCTCTTTCCGGATGGACTCTGCGGCCATCACGGCTCACAACTCGACCGGGAATACCGACAACTGTAGAATTTTCTTCCACATCTTTTAGGACAACTGAGCCGGCACCAATTTTGGCATCATCACCAATTGTAATTGAGCCGAGAACTTTGGCTCCTGCTCCAACGACAACATTATTGCCAATCGTAGGGTGACGTTTACCCCGCTCTTTACCTGTACCACCAAGAGTAACACCCTGATAAAGAGTTACATTATCTCCAATCTCTGTTGTTTCGCCGACTACGACTCCCATACCGTGATCAATAAAAAAACCACAGCCAATTTCTGCTCCGGGATGAATCTCAATCCCGGTCAAAAAGCGGGCCAGCTGGGAGATCAGCCTGGGAATAGTTCTTAACCCCTTACTGTAGAACCAGTGCGAAAAGCGATGAAAGAGCAGTGCGTGCAGACCTGAATAGGCCAAAATTACCTCCAGCAGATTATCCGCTGCCGGATCTCTATCAAAAACCGCGTTAATATCGCATTTTAATCTTTTAAACATAAATTTTACCCCCTGAATCCGACTAAAACCGACATGCACCCGGTGCATGTAAGTTTTTGAATTTTCCTGTCGAACAATCAATTAAAATTAATTATAAGTTCCATACTCAAGTTTATTATACCGGCTTCAGGAGCTAAATGCAAGCAATATTTTGCTCGCATAATTCGACTTTAAGCGACAAGTTCCCGGTGCATGCACATTATTAAATTACTCCACAGCGGCCTCAGGCACATCGGAGATAGAAAAACCAATATCTGTTCTGTAGTGCATATCCTTAAATTCTACCTCGTTAATATAATCGTATACAGAATCAATCACACTTAAAATCCCCTCACCTACTGCTGTCATCCCGATAACTCTGCCGCCATCAGTATAATATTTACCGTCCTCCAGGCGGGTGCCGGAATGAAAAACAATTAAATCATCATGGTGTTTGAGATTTTCCAGGCCTTTAATCTCATGGCCTGTTTCGTAAGTTAAAGGATAGCCGGCAGATGCCAGAATTACACAGACTGCATCACTGCCGTAAACATCAATCTCTTTTTTGTATTTTAATTCTACATCGTTTGTCATCTGCATCAGCTCCAGCAGATCCTCTGCTAAAAGCGGCATAATAACCTGGGTTTCCGGATCACCGAAGCGGGCATTATAATCTATTACTTTTGGTCCATTTTCAGTCAAAATAATTCCAACATGCATAACTCCCCGGTAGTCGATTCCTTCACTGTTTAAAGCATGAAGGGTCGGTCTTAAAATTTCCCGGCAGATCTGATCCATCATCTCCTGATCTACATAGGGAGAAGGGGAATAGGAACCCATACCACCGGTATTTGGTCCTTCTTCTCCCTCAAAGACAGCCTTGTGCTCTCTGGTGCTGGTTACTGGCAGAATCGTCTGGCCATCTGTTAGAGCAAATATTGATACTTCCTCTCCTTCAATGAAGTCCTCAACCACAATCCTGTCCCCGGCATCACCAAAGGCTTTATCCTCCATGATTCTGGAAACTGCATCCTGGGCATTCTGATAATTGGAAGCAACAATAACTCCTTTACCTCCTGCCAGACCATTGGCCTTAACTACAAGCGGATATTCTGCATTTTCAAGATAGTTGAGCGCAGAATCCGGATCAGTAAAGACCTCATATTCTCCAGTTGGAATATTATATTTATTAAGAATCTCCTTGGCAAAGGCTTTACTGCCCTCTAAGAGAGCAGCCTGCTTTTTTGGTCCAAAGATCGGCAGCTCACGCTCTACAAAATAGTCAACTATTCCTGCCACCAGTGGTTCTTCGGGGCCAACAACAGTCATCCCAATTTCATTTTCGCGGGCAAAATCTGCCAGGGCTTCAATGTCATCTACTTCTATTTCAACTCTTTCTGCGATTTCTAACATCCCATCATTACCTGGAGCTGCATAAATCTTATCAACATTTTCGCTCTGATAAAGCTTCCAGGCTAAGGCATGTTCTCTACCTCCACTTCCCACTATTAAAACTTTCATAACCGATCCTCCTCATCTTTTATTTATCTGATAATTGCCTGCTTCCGGCCCGGGCCAACACTGATAATCTTAGCCGGAATTCCGATCAGTTCTTCAATTCTTTTTATATATTTTTTAGCATTTTCAGGCAGTTTTTCAAAATCTCTGATTTCGGTAATATCTTCTTCCCAGCCGTGCCAATTTTCGTAAACCGGCTCATAGGGAATTTCACTTTCTAAATACGGTGGGAATTCTTCCACAATTTCTTCCCCGTGCTTATAGGCGGTACAGACTTTAATCTCGTCCAGACCGGTTAAAACATCTATTTTGGTCAGTGCAATCTCGGTTAAACCGTTAACTCTAACAGCATGTTTCAAAATCGGAATATCGAGCCAGCCACATCTGCGGGGACGGCCTGTAGTTACTCCAAACTCATGGCCCTTATCTCTTAAGTATTCTCCCTGCTCGTTTTCCAGTTCTGTGGGGAAAGGACCTGCTCCAACTCTGGTCAAATAAGCTTTAGTAACTCCGATAACATCATCTATTGTTGTCGGGCCCATTCCAGTACCGGTACAGACTCCCCCGGCAGTTGGATTAGAGGAAGTAACAAAGGGATAGGTACCATAATCTATGTCGAGCAGTGTACCCTGTGCTCCTTCAAAAAATATTTTCTGATTATTTTTATGAGCTTCATTCAGCAGCAGAGAAGTATTTGTCACATATGGTCTCAGCTTTTCTATGTACGGCTGGTAGGCTTTTATGATTTCTTCTGCTTTTAATGGCTCTGCATTATAAACCTTTTCTAATAATACATTATGATAATCAAGTGCTTTTTCCAGTTTTGCCCGCAGTCTGCCTTCATCCAGCAGGTCAGCAATTCTAATTCCCCGGCGGGCAGTTTTATCAGTATAGCAGGGGCCGATTCCTTTACCGGTAGTTCCAATTTTGCTGTCACCCTTGCGCTCTTCTTCCAGGGCATCCAGCATCCTGTGGTAGGGCATAATCACATGGGCAGTCTCAGAAATATAAAGATTGGCCAGCGAAATTCCTCGCTCTTCTAAGCCTTCCATCTCCTCAACCATAGCTTCAGGGTCAATTACTACTCCTCCGCCCAGCACAGATTTTTTATCCTCATATAAAATTCCAGACGGAATCAAGTGCAGCTCAAATTTTTCCTCACCGACTATTACTGTGTGCCCGGCATTATTTCCACCACCATAGCGGACAACTAAATCAGCAGTCTCAGCCAGCATATCGGTAATTTTACCCTTACCTTCGTCTCCCCACTGTGCACCAACAACTATCTTATTAGACATTTAATTTCTCTCCTCACATATTCTTTGATTAATTCTTCTCACTACTACTCTTTATTTTTAAACTACTATTATTGATTAGTGAAATTACTTTCCTTCAAAATTCTTAAAGACCCAAGCAGAAACACTACTAAATTCTAAGTTCTTCTCTCTTAACTATAGTTTAACAAAAATCAGACCAATATGCATCCTTAAATTAATCCCGTCCGCTTAAAAATCTGATCAATGTTTTTCAAATAGGCCTGCCAGTCAAAAATCTGGTCAAGTTCTGCCTCTGATAAATGTTCTCCAATTTCTTCGTCAGCTGCAATCAATTTTCTGTAATCGGTCTTTTCTTCCCAGGCGGTCATCGCATTTCTCTGGGCCAGCTCATAGGCTTCCTCCCGGCGCAGACCTTTTTCGACCAGGGCCAGCATTAAGCGCTGTGAAAAGGTGAGCCCCAGGGTTTTTTCCAGATTAAGCTTCATATTATCTTCATTGACTACCAGTTCTTCCATTACTCCCTTAAACTTAGCCAGCATATAATCGAGCAGCACTGCACTGTCAGGCAGAATAACCCGTTCAACTGAAGAGTGGGTTAAATCTCTCTCGTGCCAGAGGCTTACATTTTCGAGTGCAGGAACTACATTACCTCTAATCACCCGGGCCAGTCCGCTGAGGCGCTCACAGACAATCGGATTCTTTTTGTGAGGCATGGCCGATGAACCCTTCTGACCTTTGCGGAAACCTTCTTCAACCTCCAGAATATCTGTCCGCTGTAAATTTCTAATTTCTGTCGCAAATTTTTCTATAGAAGCAGCTGCCAGGGCAATTCTTTCCACAAAATCAGCATGACGGTCCCGCTGCAGAATCTGAGAGCTGACTTTTGAATTTTTAAGACCTAAAATCTCACAAACCCTTTCCTCAACTGCAGGGTCAATAGTGGCAAAGGTTCCAACAGCCCCAGAAATCTGACCAACTGCCACAACTTCTTCCAGCTGCTCAAAGCGAGTAATCTGGCGCTCAATTTCCTGATACCAGTTTAGGACCTTTAAGCCCCAGGTGATCGGTTCAGCGTGAACACCGTGGGTCCTGCCGACCATAATTGTATCCTTATCAGCCAGAGCTTTTGCAGCCAGAGTTTCCTTTAGCTCTTTTAAACCTGTTAAAATCAGCTCTACGGCCTGCTGCATCTGCATTGCTCGAGCTGTATCCTTAATATCAGAAGAAGTTACTCCCTCGTGAATAAAACGAGATTCCTCACCTAAATTCTCCGAAATCCCTTCAATAAAGGCAATCATATCATGGCGAGTCTCCGCCTCAATTTCTTTAATCCGCTTTAAATCAACCTCTGCTTCCCGCTCAACTTTCTCAGCTGCACTGACTGGAATTTCTCCCAGCTCTGCTCTGGCCTTTAAAATAGCAATTTCGATTTCAAGCCAGATCTCATATTTTCTCTCCTCACTCCAGACATTTTCCATCTCTGCCCGGCTGTACCTTGAAAGCATAAATAATCTCCCTCTCTTTTTTCCATTATTAGATTAATTTTCTTTAAAAATAAATATCAGGCATATTTCAGCAGTTTAGCCGCTGATCTGCCAATAATTTCGCTATTCTCTTTTTTTCAGTTTAATATTAGCAGATGCAGTGGGAGCTGTCAAGATAAGTCTCCCGCCTGCCTGTTGAATTTTAGTCAAATAACACATATAATTATTAACTGCAGTTAAGAAATTTATTGGATTTTTTCTTAAAAAATCTCTGAGATCTGATATAATAAATGTAAGCGCTAAAATTTTGAAGGGTTAATGGTGATCAAATGGATAATAATTTTTATAGAAAAACAGTAGACTTAAGTGAAGCTGACAGCAGGCAGCTTTTAACTTTAGGTGACAGTTTAATCGAAAAGGGGTTTCTGCGCCAGTTTTCCGGAACAGAAACAAAGGTTTTGCTCTATCTGCTTACCCACCGGAAGGAAGCCAGTGAAATTGAAATCGAACTGCCTCTGGCAGCCGGTGCACTGGGGATGGAGATCGAAGACTTAAAATCTGCTCTCAAAGGACTTGCCGGAACCGGTATCATCAGTCGGCAGCCGACAGCAGAAAATAACTTTTTTCGCTGTTTTCTAAGTTTAGAAGCAGTCTTAATGGAAACTGAAAATAAAAAGGTAGTTGAAGAAAGCTCGACTGCAGGAGCGGAAATCAGAAAACAGCTGATCAACAGCAACTCCGCTTCCAAAAATGAAATTGCAGCTGCTTTAATTTCTTTTCTGCCCCCGGCCAGCAGAAATATTCACCGCCGGGAAGAGATAAAAAGCTGGCTTAATGATTTTGAGTCCAGAATGCTCAAAGAGCTGGTGCGCCGAGTTGATAAATGGCTCAAAAGACAGGGAGCAACCGACCACCTGCAGGGAGCCTATGCTTATCTGAAAGCAATTATTGACAGCTGGTATCAGGAAGAAATTACAACCTACGAAAAGCTGCAGCAGCAGGATAAACTGCATCGGGAAACAAAGGAGCTGGCCCGGGCCTATGGAATCAGGTCCTTTTCCTCCAACACTGCCCAGCTGAAAACTTTTCAGAGCTGGCTCAGTGGTGAGCAGGCTTTAAGTAAGGAGCTCGCTCTGGCTGCAATCAGAGAAGCAGTCCGCCGCAAAAGAGACGGTCAGCCTTCTTTGAAATATGTAGAAGATAATTTTATTAACCCGATTAAGGAACTCGGGATCAACAACCTGGCTGATTTCCGCCGCTGGCTGCAGAAAGAAATGGACGGCAAAGCAGCAGAAGCTGACAGCAGGGATCAGAGTGATTCCGGCTCCGAAGAGAAAAAATCAAAGCAGAGCAAAAATAAGAATGAAAATAAAAAGAATAGAGAAAAAGATGATGATGACAGCTATAAATGGAAGGACTTTTTTATTGACTTCGATAAATATAAAGAATAAATTGGTGGGTACCGGGTACCTGGAAAATTTTGGGTTCCAAAACGGTAGCTGCTGAGGAGAAAGGGGATAAATAATGCCACTACAGTTTAATTCAAATAAATATCAGGGTAAGGCCCGAGAAAAATATATGGAAGCCGAAAAAAGAATAGCCCGCGTCCACAGGGAGTATCCTGATGTTGAGCAGGCTTACAGTTATTTAAATTCCCTCAAACGTGAATATAAGATGCTGAAAGTTGGGCTTTTTAATAAAGGTCAGTCAGACCAAAATTCAATTGAAGAGTTGAAAAAAGAAATAGAAAATCTGGAAGCTCACTACCATGAACTGTTAAAAAAACATGATATTCCACTTGACTATAAAGAACCGGACTGGGACTGTGAAAAGTGCCATGATACTGGCCGCATCTATCGGAACAACCAGTATTTAGTCTGCAGCTGTGCCAAAAATGACTTAAGACAGCGCAAACAGCAGAGCGGCAATTTACCCCGTCATTTACAGAGTGCAACTTTCGCCAATGCCAATCTCAACTATTATGAAACTGATCTCGTAACAGACAGCGGGATGAACTACCGCGAAAATGCGCAGAAAATTTACAGCCTGGCATCTTCCTTTGTCCAGAAATATAATTCTGAAGGGGTCAGCAGGGGATTGATTATTGAAGGCCCGATCGGGAGTGGCAAATCTTATCTCTTAGGCTGTATCGCCAATGCTTTAATTGACCGCGGGATTCAGTTCCGCTACATTGTATATTCTGATCTCCTGCAGCAGATCAGAAGCACCTATAACCAGAATAACCCGGAGACTGATGAAAAACAGATCTTAAGTACAGTCCAGCAGATTCCGGTACTTTTAATTGATGATCTGGGAACTGAAAAGGCAACAGAATTTGCCTCTTCTACCCTTTATCAGATTATAGACCGCCGCTACAGAGAGGAAAAACCAATTATTTTATCAACAAATTATTCTATTAAAAATTTAAAAAATCGCTTTCCGGTAATGGGAGAGCGAATTTTTCAGCGACTTTTGGAAATGAATAAGTATTTAGAACTGGCAGGTAATGTCAGAGTTAAAAAAATTGAAGAACAACAGGAGGCCTGATTATGGCAGTTGAAGTACAGAACCAGCGCAAGGAAGACCGCTACAATAAAAATGAATATCAGCTTTTAGGCATCCTGCTGCAGTACCCGGATAAAATTGATGAGGTTGCTGACCTGCTCGAAGTCAAACATTTTCTGGATCCCCAGGCTCAGATTATTTTTGACCAGCTTTTAAAACAGTATCAGCAGGATAACCAGATTTCGAGAACCAAGCTTTTAATTGATCTGCAGAGTCAGAATGCAGTTGATGAAGCAGAAGAAATAATTGAGCGCCTAACTTCAGGTTTCAACACCGTTGATGAGCTGAATCCTACCATTGATTTGATCAAAAAGGATTATCAGCGCTCACTTTTAAAGAGAGCTTCCAATAAGTTGAAGGAACTGACTGAGGCTAATGACCTGACTATCGATGACTATCAGGCTCGGGCTCAGGAAATTATCTTTCAGGCAACTAATGAAAGTAATGACTTAGAAAAACATATTTATAATATGGAAGAAGTTTTGATGGAGTCATTTTCCAACTATATGGACCGCAAACATAAAAAGGCTGATGTCGGCCTGCGGAGTGGCTTTATCTCCCTTGATAATTTAATCGGAGGTTTTAAACGCGGTCACCTGACAGTTATTGCGGCCTCAACTTCAATGGGAAAAACTGCCTTTGCAATCAACATCGCCAAAAATGTGCTTAAAAGAAATGCCAAAGTGGCTATCATGTCACTGGAGATGGATGCAACTGAGGTTGTAGACAGAATGGTGGTCCAGGAATCTCAGGTTAATGCCTGGAAGTACACTCAGGGAGAGACCAATGATGAGGAAGACCAGCGGGTTTCTAAGGCACTTGATAACTTACATGAGCTGCCTTTGATGATTTCTGATGAGCGTGGTTTAAATACCGCTCAGATTAGAGCCCGTCTGCGGAAGTTTAAGGCCCAGATGGATGGGCTTGACCTGGCAGTTATTGATTACCTGCAGATGATTCAGCTGCCTGAGGAACATGCCCAAAACACCTCACGGGCAGTCGGTCAGATTGTCCTTCAGCTGAGAAACTTAGCTTCTGAGCTTGATATTCCGGTAATTTTAATATCTCAGATTTCTCGTAGTTTTACCAGCCGCCAGGATAAAAGACCGGTGCTTTCTGACTTAAGAGACTCCGGTAATATTGAGGAGGTAGCTGATGGTGTTATATTCCTCTACCGTCATGCTCATACCTCTGCTAAAGCCCGCGAAGAAGCGGAAGCAGAAGGAACCGAAAGTGATACAGATATTATCATCGCCAAGCAGCGTACCGGACAGACCGGCTCGATTAAACTCTTTTTTGAAGAAGAATTTATCCGCTTTGTTGACCCCGAAAATCTATCACTGGAAGGAACGATTCCCCATGGCTAATCTGGACAGTTTAGATTTAAAACTGGTACTTTCCTTTGCCAATGCTTACCGCCGCCTCAATGAAAAGGGAGAGATCAGCGATCAGCAGTTAGAAGAGGTAATGCAGCTGGTGGAAAACTATCAGGAATATGCTCCTGAAGAATTTAAATCTCGGCTGCACGAAATTTTCCCGGAAAGCGATTTTTAGCGTACAGGCACCGGGAACCACCCGATTTATGTCGTTTTATGCGGAGGAGGCTGTATTTATGGAAAAAGAAAAAATAAATAAAATAAGGGGAATTCTTAAGAATTATGAGCTGCAGCTGCTTATCTTATTTGGCTCATATGAAAGTGAAAACTTTAATGAGAATAGTGATATTGATCTTGCAGTTAAAGTAAAAAAAGAGAGTTCTTTAAAGAAAAATCAGGATCATGTGCTTTATTCTATTTCTAAAATTTTTGACCTGCAGCCTGTTGATCTGGTTTTATTGAATCATGCTGACCCCTTAATTAAATTCAAAATTGCTTCAGAGGGGAAACTGCTTTATCAAAATGAAAAAGGCCTATTTGAGAAATTTCAGGTGAGAGCAGCAGCTGAACATAATGATGCCCGGAAATTTTATCAGCTTGATCAAAAATTTATTGATAATTTTTTAGAAAGGAGTCAGACCAATGACCGATCCTCTCATCGTGCGCCGAAAATTAAATAAGATGATCGAATACCTGGGCCAGCTGGAAGAAGTCAATCAATATTCAATGGAAAATTATCTTGACAACTTTTTTGTTAAGCGGACTGCAGAAAGATTAATCCAACTGATAGTTGAAACTGCCACGGATATAAATGGTCATCTGATAGTAAGCTCAGGCCATAAGCCTCCTGCAGATTATTATACTTCTTTTATTAAATTAAGTGATTGTCAGATAGTGAATCAAAAATTCGCTGAAGAAATTGCCCCTTCTGCTGGATTGAGAAATAGACTTGTCCACGAATATGAGGAAATCGATGATCAAATTGTATATAAAAGTATTCAAAAAACTATTGAGAGTTACAAAAAATATATTAGAAAAATTGAAAGCTACCTCAAAAATATCGAAAACTCCAGCCGCTAAGCTGGAGCTTTTCTGTTCTTACTATAAAATTTGTGAGCCAGAAAGATAAATCACTAAATATCATAGTATTTAGGATCATCATCATTACCATTTTTACTCTGGTCAGTTTTGCTGTCTTCTTTGTGCTGATCTTCATAAACCGGTTCTGAGCTGACATCATAATCAACATCAACATGGGCCGGTCTTTCAGGGATGATGGCCCAGGCCACAATGTAGGCTAAAAGTCCTGCCCCCCAGATGAAAATCAGAACAATTGCTCCCAGACGAACCAGAGTCGGATCAAAGCCAAAGTATTCTGCTATTCCGCCACAAACTCCCCCGACTTTTCTGTTTTCACGAGAACGATAAAGTTTTTTCATTTTTTTCACCTCTTTTAATATAGAAGTACTGTAAAATCTTTTTGAACATTTTTCTGTCTAAACCTTGTTATATCAACAATCTATCTTTAAAACTTGCCAACCTCCCTTTTTCAAGGTATATTTAGAGTAAAATCAACGACGTTTTAACTAAACTACTCGAAAAAAAAGGAGGCGGCAAACTTTGAAAACAATTATTATTTCTCTCTTACTTTATATTCAAATCCAGTGGCAGTTAATTAATTATCTGATGGTCTTAGTCGTTGGTAAAAATATTAATCTAAAAGACAAGATAAAAACTCCACCTGTTAATCAAATTTATGCTCAAATGCAGATTGATTCTTTCCCT
>NZ_QBLR01000488.1:0-1459 GCF_003070835.1 Halanaerobium sp.
CTTATTAAAAATATTGGCCATTGTACCAAGTTCATCATTTCTATCCAGCTCTAGAGATACATTTAAATTTCCATTGGCAACTAACTCTATTTTCTCTCCCTATGTGTTAGGATAGTTGTCGTGGGGCACAAAATCTGTGTATAATAGAGTAACGACAATAAATCCTAAGGAGAATTATAATGCCAAGAAAAGTTTATTCTAAAAAATTAAAAAAGTCCATATTTAAAAGACTGGCTCCACCTAATGCTGAAAAAGTACCTGATATAGCTAGAGAAACTAATATACCCGTTAATACTCTCTACACCTGGAGATCTAAGGTTTTAAAGAGTAATCCAACCAGCAATAAAAAAGCAAGTAAATGGTCTTCCAGTGATAAGTTTCAGGCTGTTTTAGAAACTGCAAGTCTCTCAGAACTAGAAACTGCTAAATACTGCCGTGAAAAAGGCATCCATGTCGAAGAACTAAATAGCTGGATTAAGCAGTGCCAGAACGCTAATGAAAATAAATTTGAAGATCCTAAAGAACTAAAAAATAATCTTAAAAAAGAACAAAAGAAATCTAAAGAACTAGAAAAAGAACTTCGCGAAAAGGAAAAAGCTCTTGCTGAAACTGCAGCATTACTGGTGCTCAGAAAAAAGGCCCGAGCGATCTGGGGGGATCCAGAGGACGACTAATAGGAATTTCAGATCGCAAAAAAGCGGTAGCACTAATTAATGAAGCACATGCAAATGGCTGCAGGCTATTTAAAGCCTGTGAAGAACTGGAAATATCAATTAGAACCTATCAAAGATGGACTAAAGATGGTGCTGTTAAAGAAGATCAGCGGCCGCTGGCTGAAAGACAGGAAATAATTGAAGTCTCAAATAGCAAAGAATTTGCAGATCTACCACCTTTTAAAATTGTTCCTAAACTTGCTGAACAGGGTAAATATATTGCTTCAGAATCAACCTTCTATCGAGTCTTAGATGAAGAAAAAATGAATACCCGTCGAGCTAAAACTAAAGAACCTGTAAAACGAGAAGCTCCAACTCATATTGCTACTGCTCCCAACCAGGTCTGGACCTGGGATATCACCTGGCTGAATGCTATGATTAAAGGCAGTTTCTTTAAGCTCTATCTGATAGTTGACATGTTCAGCAGAATGATAGTTGCCTATGAAGTCTGGGAAACAGAAAACGCTGAGTATTCAAAAAGACTGATTAGAAAAGCTTCCCTGTCTCAGGGAATAGCGGCAAATGATAAACCACTGGTACTGCACTCTGATAATGGCAGTCCAATGAAAGCAGCAACATTTTTAGCAACACTGGAGAAACTGGGAGTACAGAGTTCATTTTCCAGACCGAGAGTAAGTAATGACAACCCCTATTCTGAGTCATTATTTAAGACAATGAAGTACAGACCAATTTATCCTAACAAAGGCTTTAAAGACCTAAATGAAGCCAGAGAATGGGTAGCTGAG
>NZ_QBLR01000068.1:0-15646 GCF_003070835.1 Halanaerobium sp.
AATTCAGAATATATGAGATATACCGGTGACAATACTGAATTAGGGAAAGGGGAAATTTTAATATGGAAAAAAGATTAGACCTCAACAAAAATGCAGTGATGCTGGTTAAAGAAATGATCAATGAAAAAATCTTATTAAATATAGATGTGGTTCATTATAATGATGGAATAGTTGTGATTGATGGTGGGATTGATGTTGGGGGTGGCTATCGAGCTGGGGCATTCTTTTCCGAAATCTGTCTGGGAGGATTAGGAGAAGTAGATTTTATTGATTATGAAATTAATGATTATCTGATTCCTGCAGTTAAGGTGGAAATTGATCATCCTTTAGAAGCCTGTATGCTTTCTCAATATGCGGGTTGGAAAGTTGAAAAGAATGATTTTTTTGCCATGGCTTCTGGCCCGGGTAGAATTTTAGCTGCGAAGGAAAAATTATTTGATGAGTATAATGGATATCATGAAAGCAGAAACTCGCCGGCAGTAATTGTTTTAGAAAGTTCCCAACTTCCAGATGAGAAAACTGCTAAGTATATTGCAGATGAAATGTGTACCCCATGCAGCAACAGCTATATTTTAACAGCGCCAACAGAATCATTGGTTGGTTCGATTCAAATAAGTGCCCGAATTATTGAAACCGGAATGCATAAAATGCATGAATTAGATTTTGATTTAGAAAAAATAGAATCAGCCTGGGGAATTTGTCCTATTTCACCAACGGCTGATAATACTTTAAAAGCTATTGGCAGAACAAATGATGCAGTCTTATACGGTGGAACTGCATATTATCAGGTTTACTGTGAAGATAGTGAAATAGAAGAAATTTTAGTAGATATTCCTGCATCTGCCTCAGAAGATTATGGAGAAAGTTTTTTAAATCTTTATAAGAGATATAATAATTTCTATGATATTGACCCCATGCTTTTTAGCCCTGCGCGTGTTATAATAAATAATAGAAAAAGTGGAAAAACTTATAAGGCAGGTAAAATTAATTATAAGATACTTGAAAAATCATTTTTTGAGCAATAAATGATTTAGAAAATGCTTAAAAAAATATAAAAAGCATAGGAGGGAATTTATTGCAGGCAGTAATTCTTGCATCAGATGACGGATGGCATATTGAAGAATTAAAAAGATCATTAAATAGAAAAAATATTAAGGCAGAAAGAGTCCCAATCACAGAACTTGGAGCAGGGATTGCATCTAACTTTCAGCTGAAATATAGAGACAAGATATTAGATGATTTTGACTATATTTTTGTCAGAGTAATTCCCGGGGGCAGTCTTGAACAGATAATTTTAAGGATGGATATTTTAAATAGAATGGCTGCTCTTGGTAAAAAAATAATTAATAAACCTTCTGTTATTGAAAAAACAGTTGATAAATACTATACTCAATTTATTTTGGCTGATCACGGCCTGCCAACTCCAGAAACATTTGTGACTGAAGATTTTAGGCAGGCCTTAGAATACTGTGAAAAATGGGGAGATGTGATTTTAAAGCCCATTTTTGGTTCTCTCGGCAAGGGAATAGTGCGTTTAAAAGATGAGGATACAGCCTATAGAGTTTTAAGAGCCTGGGATGAGAATAATTTTGTTTTTTATCTGCAGAAATATATTGAGCACGGACAAAGTGATATTAGAGTTTTTGTCTGTAAAGGTGAGATCATTGCAGCTTCTGAAAGGTGTGGAGCCAGCTGGAAAACTAATGTGGCTCGAGGAGCTTTTAGCAAAAAAATTGAGCTGCCGCAAAATATTAAAGATATGGCTTTAAAAACAGCAGAAATTCTCAATTTAGATTACACAGGAATTGATATAGTTTTGGAGAATGGTAGTTATAAGAACGCATATATTATTGAAGTAAATAGTATTCCCGGCTGGTATGGTTTACAGCAGGTAACAGAATTTAATATAGCTGATAGAATTATTGATTTAATGATTTAGACTTGACTTTTTGGGGGGAGAATATGCCTTTAAGTGATATAGAAATAGCACAGGCAGTTCAAATTGCATCTCTGTTGGAAGCCAGTACAGCTAAGCCAGGAAATGTTTATCCAAATAAAAGTTTTAAGGATTTAAATTATCATCATTTTTTATATAGTTCAGCTGCTGTTTTTCCAGCATTTTTAAATCTGGAGCATAAATTAGTGGGAGAAATAATTTTAAAAGGGGTCAAAGAAACCCATTCTTTTATTAGAACAAATACTAATTTGGGTATTTTGCTTTTAACTTCTCCCCTGGCAGCAGCTTATGTTAGTTTGAGACAAAAAAATTTAATTAGTGGAAAAAGTGAAGAAGAATTAAGAAAAATTCTGCAGCAGGAAGTCAGTGCAGTCTTAAAGAAACTAAGCAAAAAGGATGCAGAACTTGCTTATCAAGCAATTAATCATTCAAAAGCAGGAAACTTGGATAAGGTTGAAGAAGGAGATATTAAGGATCAAGTGGATCTTACTCTTTATCAGGCAATGGAATTAGCTCAAAGCAGAGATCAAATTGCAGCAGAATATGTCAGTAATTTTGGGCTGACATTTGATTTTGCCTATCCGGTTTTCAAAAAAAACCAGAATAAATTTACCAGGATTGAAGATGCAGTAATTCAGAGTTATTTAGAAATTTTAGCAGAATATCCTGATAGCTTAATTGCTAGAAAATGGGGTTATGATTTTGCAGCTGTAATTTCTCAAAAAACTAATAATTTACTAGAAAAACTAAAAAATATTAAAGATAGGCAGTTAAGAGAAAAGGAAATAAGAAAATTTGATGACTATTTACGTTCTAAAGATAAAAAAATTAATCCTGGTACCACAGCAGATTTTATAGCAGCAGTTATATTTTTAACAATTTTAATTTCTGGTAAGAAGATTATAAATAATTGGGCAAACTGGGGGGGAATAAAAAATGGATCAATTTAAAAGAGATGTTCAAAAAGAAAAGCCTCAATTAGTTGTAGGTTTAAATAGAGTTGGAGTAAAAAATATACAAAAAATTATTAGAATAAAAAATAATGAAAAAGAAAACTTATTTTATTCAACAATTGATATTTTTGTAGATTTACTGCCCCAGCAAAAAGGAGCACATATGTCAAGATTTGATGAAACCATTACTCAGATCATAGATGAGACAATTCAGAAAAAAGTAATGGTTATAGAAGATTTTGCAACTTATATGGCAGAAATGGCCAGAAAAAGACAGCATGCCCATCGAGCAGAAGTTAGAATAAAGGCCAAATATCCTGTAGAAGAAATGGCACCAGTATCTAAGAAAAAAACACAAAAAATAAATACAATAATGGGGCGAGCAGTGAGTACTAAAAATGGAAGTAGACATCTAGTTGGAGTTGAGACAAATGGGATGACCGTTTGTCCCTGTGCCCAACAGATGATAAAAGAATATGCAGAAGAAAAATTAGAAAAAGAAGGTTTTACAAAAGAACAGCTGGAAAAGGTATTTAAGTATATTCCAATGCCTTCACATAACCAGCGGGGAACCGGCATTTTAATGATTGGCAGTGATAAAAAAATTAAAGCTGAAAACCTAGTAGATATAGTAGAAAATTCAATGAGCAGTAAAGTTTTAGATCTTTTAAAAAGAGTTGATGAATTAGAAATTGTCAGAAAGGCCCATTTGAATCCGCGCTTTGTAGAAGATGTTGTTCGAGAAATGGTGGCTCTGACAATTAAAGAATTTGATTTTTTAAGTGATGATGACTATTTTTTAGCTAAACAAACAAATTATGAGGGAATTCATAGTTATGAAGTCTATGCTGAACGCAGTGGGACAATAGGAGAAATAAAAAAAGAAATTGAAAAAGCTGAAAATGATTATATAAATGAGGATTATATTGTAAGCTGTAATAATACGAGTACTGAAGAGTGGTTGGACTCAGATGGAGGCTGTTAAATTGAAATTATTAATCAGCATCAAAAGTGTGGAAGAAGCTTTAATTGTAAAAGATAGCAAATTTGATATTTTAGATATTAAAAATCCTGCGGAAGGTTCACTGGGAGCAAATTTTCCTGGAGTGATTAAGGAGATTATAGAAAAATCTCCAAATAGAGTTATTAGTGCAGCTGGAGGAGATCTGCCTGGACTGCCAGGTTTAAGTTCACAGATTACCTTTGGCCTTGCTAATTTAAAGCCTAATTTTATAAAATTAGGCTTTTATAATTTTAATGATTTTGAAACAGCTGTAAAAATTATCAATGAGGCGAAAAATGCAATAAGACTAAGTGGTACTTCAGCTAAGCTGATTGCAGCAGCTTATGGAGATTATAAAGAAATTAATAGTTTCAATCCTTTTTTATTAAATGAATTAGCTTTTAAAACTGAAATAGACGGGATTATGATTGATACAATTAATAAAGACGGCAGAAGTTTATTTGATTTTTTAAAGCCGGCTGAACTTAAAGATTTTTGTCAGCAGGCAAAAAAAGCAGAAGTTTTTAGTGCACTTGCCGGTTCTTTAAGCTTCGATGATTTAGGACTTTTAAAAGAAATAAAGCCTGATATTGTTGGGTTTAGAGGTGCAGTCTGCGAAAATAATGACCGCAGTTCTAAAATTAATTCTGGATTAATTAATCAGCTTTATCAGAAGCTCCAAAATTAGTTAGAAAAAATAATTAGAAAAATTATTAAAAATAGATCTGAGGTTATTGGATATGGAAAAATATAAAATTATAGGCTGGGATATTGGTGGTGCTAATATCAAAGCAACAAAAATTATTTATAATCAACAAAAACAAAAGCTGGAATCCATTAAATCAGTCAGTAAATTTTTCCCGATGTGGGATCAAAACCTGAATCCCAAAGCTATTATACAGGAAATATATCATAATTTAGCTGAGGCAGATTATTTTGCTGTAACTATGACTGCAGAACTAGCAGATAGATTTTCTACAAAAATTGAAGGAATCAATTTTATTGTAGATTTATTTAAAAATAATTTTACCAATAAAAAACTTTTCTTTTTCAATAACCAGGCTCAGCTTTTTAATCCTTTAGAGATAGCTAATAATTTCGATAGACTGCTGGAACTTGCTGCAGCAAATTGGTCAGTTTCCGCTGCCTTTGCTGCCGAATTTAAATCTGATTTCGTTTTATTTGATTTAGGCAGCAGTACTATTGATTTGATTCCGGTTAAAAACCATCAAATTGCAGCCCGTGGTCGAACTGATGTAGAGAGATTAAAAGAGGCGGAACTTATTTATCTAGGGCTGTTAAGAAGCAATTTGAGTAATTTAACTAAAAATATTCCTTATCAGGGGCAGATGGTAGATGTTATAAATGAGTATTTTGCTTCTACCGCAGATCTTCACCTGTTTTTAGATATCATAACTCCAGCTGACTATTCTGTCAGTCCAGCTGATAATGGTGAAAAAACTAAAAAAGCAGCTGCGGCAAGAATTGCAAGGATGATTAGTCTTGATCTTAATTCTATTTCTGCTGGTCAACTGCAGTTAATTGCTGATTATATTTACAATCAGGAAATATCATTAATTTATTCTAAATTACTGCAGCTTTATTCAAGGTTTTCACTAGATTATAAAATACCTTTGATGATGAATAGGGAAGCTGCTCTCTTTGAGAATGATTTAAAAATGAGAAGTGATTTTAATTTTATAAGCTTAGAAGAGTTGATACCAGTACTGAAGGATAATACTTTAACTACTACTGCAGCTGCCTTTCTTCTGCTTAAAAAATTAACCAAGACTGATTTAACTAAATTAAAGGAGTTAGCTAATGACTGATTTAACAGTACTAAAAATTGGTGGTAGTTTTATTAATAAAGAAAAGCAAAAAGAACTCAAGCAGATTATTAAGGCCTTAAAAATGGTTGAAAATCACAAATTTATAATTGCAGCCGGTGGGGGAAAGGCTGCTGATTTAGTTCGCAGCTATGACAGTAATTTTCAATTAAAGGCAAGCAGTTCTCACTTTGCAGCAATTGCAGCAATGGAACTAAATTCATATTTAATTTCTGATTACTTTGATGACTTTTCTTTTTTTTCAACAGATTTCAACTTTAAAAAAAAGATCAATATTTTTTTGCCGCTTGCTTATTATAAGCAATTTGACCCCCTCCCTCATTCCTGGGATGTCAGCTCAGATAGTATTGCTTTAGAACTAGGCCAGAGATTAAGAGTTAATAACTTTTGCTTAATTAAACAAAAAATAATAGCTAAAGATTTAAAAATAAAAGCTGAAACTGCAGTTCAGGCAGAACTTTTAGATAACTATTTTCCAATACTTTATCAGCAGAGTCAGCCTGAATTAAAAAGTTTAATTATTAAGACAGAAGCAGTCAAAGACTTTGAATTTTTACTCAAAAATAATCAGGTTGATCTTTTAAATAAAAACTTTAAATTAAAAAATACTAACTTTAATCTGTTGTTTTGAATATAATTTTAGCTAGATAAAACTAAAATTGAGGTGTGAATTATGTCTGACTATGATAAAATTGATGCTTTATTAATTGGACTTGCTCTTGGAGATGCACATGGAATGCCTTTTGAGATGCTGAATCGCGCAGATGTAAAAAAACATAAAAAGAATTCGGGCTATGATTTGAATAATAACTTTTTTGTAGAGATTCCTGATTTTCATTTTTTAAGAAGAGATTTAAAAAAAGCTGAGATCACAGATGATACAATTTTGGCCAGTCATCTGGGCAGATATTTAGTAGAGAACAAAGGCAAGATAAATAAAGAAGATTATTTCAGCAGCTTGGGCCAATTTATTGATGAACAGAAATTAATAACAAAGGGAGTAATTGGTCCCAGTACAGGTAGAGCGGTGACTAAAATAATGCGTAATGAAAAATTTACAATTTCAGAAAGAGCAGGCTTTTCAAATGGTTTAGCTCTTAAGGCAGCAGTTTTAGCCTATTTCTTACCTTTAGAAGAACAGAAATCTAATTTAGAAAAAATTGAAGAATTAGCATATTACTCCCATTTTTCTGATGCTGCAATTTCAGCTGCTGCCGGTTTCTATGCCGCATTAGCTGCAGCCTTAGCCGGTGGTGATTTAGAACAAATTTTTGCTGCAGCCTTAGATTATATGGAGCAGGGAGAAAAATATGGACTCCAGACTTTTCAGCCTTCAAGTTATCAGAGAACAAAATTTTTACTTGAATATATTGCTGATCTAAATAAGACTGAAGCTTTAGATTTTATTGCTGAGGTGATGGGAACAGGTATCAATAGTTATGAATCAGTGCCGGCAGCTTTTGCTGTTTTTAAACTTTTTCCGGATAATGCAGCCAAAGCTTTTGCTGCGGCAGTTGATCTTGGGGGAGATACTGATTCTACAGCAGCGATTACAGGTGCTTTAATTGGAGCATACAACGGCATAGGAATATTTAATAAGAATTGGGTTGAAGAGCTTAATCAGGTGAATTCTCTTTCCTTAAAAGAATTAGGGAGGTCACTTTTTGAGTTAAGAAAAAATAAATAAAGAGGTGTTGCAGCCATGACAAAAAGGAAAATAATTAAAACAAATCGTGGGGATTTAGACTACAGCAGAAAAACATTGATTATGGGGATTTTAAATTTGACTCCTGATTCTTTTTCAGATGGAGGTAAATATAATGATTTAGATTCAGCACTCAAAAGAGCAGAAGAAATGGAAACAGCAGGTGCTGATATAATTGATATTGGTGCGGAATCGAGCCGTCCTTATTCTGAAAGGGTCTCAGCTGCAGAAGAAAAAAAGAGATTAATTCCAGTTTTAAAGGAAATTTTAAAAGTTACTACAGTACCAATTTCTATTGACAGTTATAAAAGCTCGGTCATGCGGGCAGCTTTGGAGGCAGGAGCTTCTATAGTAAATGATATAAGCGGCCTTCGTTTTGATGAAAAGATGGCAGCAACAGCAGCTGAATTTGAGGCCCCGGTAATTATTATGCATATTCAGGGCAGACCTGAAAACATGCAGGATAATCCCAGTTATCAAAATCTGATTTTTGAAGTTAAAAAATATCTGTGGGATGGAATAAAGATTGCAAAAGAAGCAGGGGTTAAGGATGAAGACATCATTATTGATCCAGGTATTGGTTTTGGGAAAAAACAAGTTCACAATCTGCAAATTTTAAACAGATTGGAAAGCTTTAAAGAATTAAATTACCCTATTTTGATTGGAACTTCTCGTAAATCATTAATAAAATTTGTTAATAAAAATGAGGTAAATGAAAGATTATTTGGGACAGCAGCTACTGTTTCAACTTCAATTCTTAAGGGTGCTAATATTGTAAGAGTCCACGATGTAGCTGAAATAAAAAAAGTGGCTGTTATGACAGATGCCGTAAAATGGGAGGGCAATCATGGCCGGTAAAGATATTATTGAATTGAACGAAATGGTTTTTTTTGCCTATCATGGAGTTTTAGATTCAGAAAAAGAATTGGGGCAGCGATTTATTCTTAACTTTAAGGCCGAACTTGATTACAGTAAGGCTGCAGTAAATGATAATTTAGAGCAGACTGTTAATTATGCTGAAATATATTATAAAATTAAAGAAGTTTTTCTAGCTAAAAAATATGATCTTTTAGAAAGCGCGGCCTATAATATAATTAAGAATTTATTTATTGAATTTCCTAAATTAGAACTGATAGAAATAAAAATCAAAAAGCCAGCTGTACCAATTGAAGGCGCCTTAGCCAATGCAGCTGTAAAAATGAGCAGAAAAAGAACTGAGGTAATATAAATGAAAACTGTGTATTTAGGCCTGGGCTCAAATATTGAGCCAAAAGTTGAATATTTAAAAAAGGCAGTTATAAAATTATCCAGTGAAGCTAAAATTAATATCAAAAAGACTTCATCATTATATTTAACAAAAGCTTATGGTTATGAAGAACAGGCTGATTTTATTAATGCAGTTGTCTGTTTAAAAACAGAATTAGGGCCAGAAAAACTTCTAGAAAAAATACTGCAGATAGAAAGTGAATTGGGAAGAGTTAGAACAAAAAAATGGGGTCCGAGAACTATCGATATTGATATTTTGTTTTATGATAACTTAGAGTATCAGAGCCAGGATTTAATAATTCCTCATCCTGAAATTAGAAAAAGAGCTTTTGTTCTGATTCCACTAGTTGAAGCTGCAGAAGAAGAACTTTTTATTGATAATATCAACATCACTAAATGGCTTGATAAATTAGATTATAGTTCGGATGAAGTTGAGTTTTATAATGAATTTCCGGAGCTTAATCTAAATAAAAAGTGAACTCTTTTGAGGAAAGGAGATTCGACCCTATAAAATTTTTCTTTTCAGCTAAATTAAGTATTATTTCTGCCGGTTCAGATATTTCTGCTAAACCAATAAAGGAAGAACTTAACCTTGGATTGATTTCCAGCAGATAAAATCCTTTTTGATTGCAGATGAAATCTATGCCAAAATAACCATTTAAGTTTGGATATTTCTTTTTGACTAAATTAGCAAGCTCTTTTAACTTATGTTGATTAGGGAACCTATGATTAATTATGGAGCCAAAATAAGAAAAATCATCAGCTCTAATCAGCTGTTTATTGATGCTTAATATTCTTAAATTTGTTGAATTAGCAGCGAGAGATAAGCTTCCCGGTATTCCTGTTATAATTTTTTGGATAATCTGTCCTTTATAATTACTAAGATTTAAGTTTGAAAATTCTTTTTTTGATTTGATAATTTTAAGTTCTGAACCCGCACTATATTTGGCTTTGATAACAGCTGGAAAAAAATCTTTTCTCAAATCAAGCTTGTTATTTTTAATTTGATAACTTTCAGGTATTTTAATATCAGTGTCTTTAAAATTTTGATATAGCAGCCATTTGTTGGCTGCTTTTTTAATGCAATTTGAGCTGCAGCCTAAATTATTAATATTTTTTGTTTCCATAATTTTAGTTATCTGATAAAGCAAATTATCTGTTTCCGGAGCAATAACTAAAAAATAATCACTTTGGCTTAAATCTAAATCCAACAGTTTTTCAAAATAAGAATCACATGAGCCCTCATCTGAAACAATAATTTCTATATCATGATTTTGATGGTCAATCAAATCTATATTTTCTTGAGCAATAAAAATAGACAGCTGTAGATCTTCAATCTTAGCAAAGGATTTGATTAAAGAATCCAGCATAAACTTCCCTTCTCTGTAAAAAGATTCTTTAAAAATACTATTTCTTTTTTTACTTAAAAAATATTCCAAAATAAAAACTTTCATAATTTTAATTCACCACTTTTTTATTGACTAAAAAAATATTATAATGTTAGTAGGGTATAGAAGTTGATTAATTTAAATAGACTAAATTAATCTTATCATAATTCTTAATTATTAAAAACAAAGAATATAATATTTCTTAAATTTATTATCTAAGTTATTTAGTTATTAAATTCATTATAAAAAAAGGTTTTGTAGAAGTATTATTTAATATATAATATATAAAGCCTTATAATTAGGTGATTAAAGGAGAGTAATTTATGAAGTTAGATCTTAATTTAAATATTGAGCAAAAGCAAGAGTTGGTGATGACAACTCAGCTGCAGATGTCTATTGAAATTCTTCAATATAGCGCTTTAGAGCTCAAAGACTATATCGAAGACGAAATGAAAGAAAATCCTTTACTTGAGATGATGGAGTCACAAAGGGATATGAATTATAGGGAATCAAGTTTTAATTCTGTTCAGAAGCAAGATATAGAATATGAAAATTTTGTTGCTTATCAGCCGGATTTTTGCGAATATTTAGAAAATCAGCTTTTTGAGGTTCTCAGTGATGATGAAATTGAACTTGGGAAATTTATTGTAGGCAGTTTAAATGAGTCAGGTGAGCTAACCACAGATTTAGAAATGATTGCTGAAATTTTTGCTGCCGAAGGTTTTAATAAAGAAGAAATAGCAGAAGTTTATCAAAGAATTCAAAAATTAGATATAAACTATGACAGCAGTTTTGCTTCCTGTAAAGCTGAATATATTGATCCTGATTTAATTGTAAAAAAAGAAGATGGAAAATTTTATATCGAAGAAAAAAATACCGCTTATCCTACTGTTACTATCAGTTCTTACTATTATAATTTATTAAAAAATCAAGATGATGATATGATTAGTGATTATTTAAAGGAAAAATATCAGGCTGCTGTTTGGCTGATCAAAAGTATTGAACAGAGAAAGAATACAATTAGAAAAATTGCTCAAGCAATTTTAAAAAAGCAGATGGATTTTTTTGAAAATGGTTTAAAAAATTTAAAGGTTTTAACAATGGAAGAAGTTGCTGAAGAAATTGAAATGCACGAATCCACTGTCAGCCGAGCTACGACTGCTAAATATTTACAAACACCTCATGGAGTTTTTAGTTTGAAATTCTTTTTTAACAGTGGTATTGACGGTGTTTCATCAGTTAGTATCAAAGCAATGTTGAGTGAAGAAATTGAGGCTGAAGATAGCTCACATCCACTTAGTGACAGTAAATTAGCTGAAATATTTGCTAAAAAATATGAATTAGATATTTCTAGAAGAACTGTTGCAAAATACAGAAAATCTTTAGGTATTAAAAGTTCACGTCAGCGAAAAAAGAAATAAATTTTACAATTAAATAATGATTTTTTATTCTTAATTAGAGTTAAATTGTATAATTAAAGAAAATTATTTTCTTGACAGGATTACTAATCTATGTTAAAGTTATAAAAAACAATAAAACTTATCAAGAGTGGTGGAGGGATTGGCCCTTTGAAGCCCAGCAACCAGCAGTTAATTTTGCCCGGTGCTAATTCCAACAGAAAGATTTCTGAGAGATAAGGAGCAAGTAAATTACCCACTCCTATATTTACTTAGGAAGTGGGGTTTTTTATTTAGCAATGATTTTATTGTTTTTGAGCAGCTGTATTGGCAAAATTATTTATAATTATTAGTTAAATTAAATTTTGAGCAGCAAAAATTAGAGGAGGAAAATTTAATGAAATTAAAATTTGAAACTTTAGCACTACATGCAGGTTATGAGGCAGACAAAAACAGGAAATCAGCGGCAGTTCCTATTTATCAGACCACATCTTACTTATTTGACAGCACTGAACATGCAGCAGATTTATTTGCTTTAAAAGAAGAAGGAGATATTTATAGTAGAATTCAAAATCCAAGTAATACAGTGCTGGAAAAGAGAATTACAGAACTTGAGGGAGGAGTGGGAGCTTTAGCAGTATCTTCAGGCCAGGCAGCTGAAGTAATTGCACTACTAACTATCTGTAATAATGGAGACCACATAGTAAGCGGCAGCTCTATTTATGGTGGAACTCATAATTTATTTAAACATAGATTCAAAAATATGGGGATAGATGTTAGTTTTGTTGATTCTGAAGATCCTGAATCATTTAAAGCTGCAATTAATGAACGAACAAAAGCTCTCTACATTGAGACTATTGGTAATCCTTCTTTAGCTGTGCCAGATTTTGAAAGGTTGGCAGAAATAGCACATCAGGCAGGAATACCATTAATTGTTGACAATACTTTTGCTTCACCTTATATTTGTAATCCTTTTGAATTTGGGGCAGATATAGTTGTACACTCGACGACAAAGTACATTTCCGGGCATGGTAATTCGATTGGTGGAATTATAGTTGATAGTGGTAATTTTGACTGGGATACTGGTAGATTTCCCGAATTAATTGAACCTGATCCAAGTTATCATGGGGTTAAATTTCAAGAAGAATTTGGTAAAGCTGCCTTTATTACAAAGGCCAGAGTTCAGCTTCTAAGAGATTTAGGTAGTTCTCCCAGTCCGTTTAATTCGTTTTTAACCATCACCGGCCTGGAAACATTAGCTTTAAGAATGAAACAGCATTCCAAGAATGCTCAAGCAGTTGCTGAATTTTTAGAAGCGGATGAAAGAGTTGAATGGGTCAGTTATCCTGGCTTAGAAAGTCATAAATCACATCAGAATGCAAAAAAATATCTTAGCAATGGTTATGGAGGTATGGTTGCCTTTGGTATTAAAGGAGGTAAAAAGGCGGCTGAGAAATTTATTAATAAATTAGAACTTATTTTACATCTGGCTAATGTTGGTGATACTAAATCTTTAGCTATTCATCCGGCAAGTACAACCCATCAGCAGTTAAGTGAAGAAGACTTAATTAAGACGGGAATTTCGCCGGAATTAATCAGACTTTCAATTGGAATTGAAAATATTGATGATATTAAAAATGACTTAAATCAGGCATTAAAAACTGCTCAAGCATAGATTGGAGTGATAAAATTGCCAGTTAAAATTCAAAATGATTTACCAGCAGTAGAGACACTAGAAAATGAGAATATTTTTGTAATGAAAGAATCTAGAGCAACTCATCAGGATATAAGGTCTTTGAAGATTTTAATTTTGAATTTAATGCCTACTAAAATAAAGACTGAAACGCAAATTCTACGTTTGATTTCGAATACACCACTACAGGTAGATGTTGATCTGATGCATCCGGTAACTCATACTTCAAAAAATACAGCAGAAGAACATTTAATTAAGTTTTATAATACATTTGATGAGATTAAGGAAAATAAATATGATGGAATGATAATTACCGGAGCTCCAGTTGAAACTTTTGAATTTGAGGAAGTAGATTATTGGGAGGAACTGCAGCAAATTATGGATTGGAGCCTGCATCATGTTTACTCTACCTTCCATATTTGCTGGGGAAGTCAGGCAGCTCTATATCATCATTATGGTGTGGGAAAATATCCGCTATCAGAAAAAATGTTTGGGATTTTTGAGCATTATAAAAATAAAAAACATATAAAATTGATGAGGGGCTTTGATGATCTGTTTTATGTTCCTCATTCAAGGCATACTGAAATAAGAAAAGAAGATATAGAAGAAGTAGAAGCGTTAAATATTTTATCAGAGTCAAAAGAAGCGGGAATATATTTATTAGAAAGCAGAAATGGTAGACAAATATTTGCTACCGGTCATTCAGAATATGATCGAGAAAGTTTAGCAGATGAATATTTTAGAGATCTGGAAAAAGGAATGGATATTAAAGTTCCTAAAAATTATTTCAGAGATGATGATCCAGATAAAGAAATATTAATGCGCTGGCACAGTCATGCTAATCTCTTGTTTTTTAACTGGTTAAATTATTATGTATATCAGGAAACTCCCTTTGATTTAAGCAAATTAAAATAAAAAAGTAAAGCTCTCTATCTAGACAAATATTTTAATTCTCCCCTAAATAATGTATAATAGTAATAAAGATTATGAATTTTCACATAAACACTTAAAATCTTTAGTTACATGATTAAGGGGGAAAATATAATGAAATTTCGAAAACTAGGTAAAACGGGTTTTAAAGTTTCTGAAGTTTCTTTTGGTGGTTGGGCAATTGGTGGTTCCTGGGGCGATGTTGATGATAAGCAGTCAATGGCAGCTTTGAGAGAAGCAGTAAATCAGGGAATTAACTTTTTCGATACTGCTGATGTATATGGTGATGGCCGCAGTGAGCGTTTAATGGCTAAACTAAAAAAAGAAACTAACCAAAAGATATATATTGCCACTAAAGCAGGAAGAAGACTTGATCCTCATATAGCTGAAGGTTATAATAAAGAAAATCTAAATAGATTTGTGGACCGCAGCCTTCAGAATTTGGATGTAAATACTATTGATTTACTGCAGCTGCACTGTCCGCCAACAGAAGTATATTACCAGGAAGAAGTATTCGATGCTTTAGAAGAGATGGTTATGGCTGGAAAAATTAAAAACTATGGTGTTAGTGTAGAAAAAGTAGAAGAAGCTTTAAAGGCACTGGAATATGATAATTTGGCTACTGTACAGATTATATACAATATGTTCAGACATAAACCCGGGGATGAATTTTTAGCTAAGGCAAAAGAAAAAAATGTAGGAATTATCTGCAGAGTACCACTTGCAAGTGGATTATTGACAGGTAAATTTTCTCAAGATTCAACTTTTGCTGAAGATGACCACCGAAATTTTAACCGTCATGGCGAGGCATTTGACAAAGGAGAAACCTTTTCAGGTGTGGACTTTGAGCTGGGATTAAAAGCAGTGGAAGAATTAGAAAAGATCAAACCCGAAGGTTTAACAATGGCCCAATTTGCTCTTAAATGGATTTTAATGAATGATGCTGTTAGCTGTGTGATTCCAGGTGGTAAAAAGCCGTGGCAGGTAAGAGATAATGCTGCAGCTTCTGAAGCTGATGATCTTTCTGAGAAAGTAATGGAAAGAGTAGATGAAATTTATAATGAATACATCAGAGATAGTGTTCACCATCTTTGGTAAAATATTATAATGAATGAACCTTAAGGGTCAAAAAGTGCATAGGTAACAATCTTCCGAAAAATCTTGACAAGTGATTTAAAAGATGTATAATGTAAGTAGTATGATAAGTATAAGTAAATCACTAATAATAAGTATAATAATAAGTTTATAAGAAAGGGTGATTGTATATGTTTAATAGCATGTTCAGATTTATGAAAGAGGCTAAACTTGAATCTCCTGAGAATCAAGAAAAGCTGAATGCATTTAAAAATTTAGGTAACTACTAATATGAATTTTGATAATTAAGCCATCCTTTCGGGTGGCTTTTTTCTTTATTAGCTAGGAAATTATACCTGATGGTTTGTTGTGGATAATATTTATAGTTTCATAATTTCCGCTATCAACAAAATTTAACCTTACTATATTACAG
>NZ_QBLR01000069.1:0-15585 GCF_003070835.1 Halanaerobium sp.
CTTTCATTATCTATCTCCTCTCAAATTTAATCGTTTTCTGCTAATTTATAATATCATTCTTATCATAGAATTTGCAAATTTAAAGCTTAAACGACTGGCATTCTCTAAATCTCTTTGTTATAATAAGGAAATGGAGGATGGTGAAGTCTTATGGATACACTTTTTGATAATGTAGATTATAATGCAGATCAGATACAGGTGCTTAAGGGTCTGGAAGCTGTTCGCAAAAGACCAGGAATGTATATTGGAAGTACAGGAATCAAAGGTTTACATCACCTTGTCTGGGAGGTTGTAGATAACAGTATAGATGAATTTTTAGCTGGAAATGGTGACCGGATAAAGGTTACTATTCACGAAGGAGAGGAAATAACTGTAGAGGATTTTGGTCGGGGAATTCCCGCTGATATCCATCGGGATACAGGGCTGCCTGCTGTACAGGTAGTTTTAACAACCCTGCATGCCGGAGGAAAGTTTAATAATAATAGTTATAAGGTTTCTGGAGGACTACACGGAGTTGGTGTTTCGGTAGTTAATGCTCTTTCGGAGGAATTGACGATTACAACCCACTGGAAGGGAAATAAATATCAGCAGCACTATAAAAAAGGAATTCCTGTTGATAAACTAAAAAAACTGGACAGTACTGACCGTAGTGGAACAGTAATTCGCTTCAAGCCCGATTCCGAGATTTTTACAGCTACAGAGTTTAAATATGATAATTTAGCCCACCGCCTGCAGGAGTCAGCTTATTTAAACAAGGAATTGACCCTTGTTTTAAGAGATGAGCGTGGAGAAGAAATTGAAGAAGAGGAATTTCAGTATGATGGTGGGATTAAAGCTTTTGTTGAATTTTTAAATAAAGATCGTAATATACTCAATGAAGACATAATATATTTTGAATCAAAACCTGATGATTATGAGGTGGAGATAGCTGTTCAGTATAATGACGGCTACAATGAGCGAATCTTTTCTTATGCTAATAACATTAATACGGTTGATGGGGGTTATCACCTAACAGGTTTTAAAACTGCTCTCACTAGAGCAATTAATAACTTTGCCAAGAATAACAACCAGTTGCCGGCTAAGATCTCTTCACTTAATGGTAAAGATGTGAGAGAGGGAATTACTGCGGTAATTAATGTTAAACTGCCTGAGCCTCAGTTTGAGGGCCAGACCAAAACTAAGCTCGGCAACAGTGAGATTAGAAGTATTGTTGAAAGTGAGGTTTACGAATATTTAAGTTTATATTTTGATACCAATCCGGAACTTGCAAAAAAAGTTATTGATAAAGCAGTCCAGGCAGTTAGAGCCCGCAAGGCTTCCAAAAAAGCAAGAGAGCTGACTAAAAGGAAAACTGCGCTTTCTTCTAACTCCCTGCCCGGTAAACTTGCCGACTGCAGCAGCAAAAAAGCCGAAAAAAGTGAGCTTTTTATTGTTGAGGGGGATTCAGCCGGTGGTTCAGCAAAACAGGGTAGAGAGCGTAAATTTCAGGCTATCTTACCGCTTAAGGGAAAGATTTTAAATGTAGAGCGGGCCAGACTGGATAAGATTTTGAATAATAAAGAGGTTGCTTCAATTATCACTGCTTTAGGGGCAGGAATTGGAGAAGATTTTGACTTAAAGAGGCTGCGCTATCACAAAATAATTATCATGACTGATGCCGATGTAGATGGTGCTCACATTGCAACTTTAATTTTAACCCTCTTTTACCGCTATATGCCTGAGTTGATTGATAATGGCCATATTTATCTGGCCAAACCACCTTTATATAAGGTTACAAAGAGAGGTAAGAGTCATTATTTATACAGTGATCAGGAATTAGCAGAATTTAGAGCTGAAAATGAAGGCAGTAGTTTTTCCTTGCAGAGATATAAGGGTCTGGGAGAAATGAATCCAGAACAGCTCTGGGATACAACTATGGACCCGGAAAACAGAGTTCTGCAGAAGGTCGAAATTGACGATGATATTGAAGCAGATGATATTTTTACTCGTTTAATGGGCTCAAATGCCTCTTTAAGAAAAGAATTTATTTTTAATAATGCAGAACTGGCTCAAACTATTGATGTTTAAAATCTAACTGCAGTTAGGTGGTGATTATTTGTCAGCTGATAGTAAATTGAATAATAGATATCTAAAGTTGTTTTTAGCATTTTTAATTGGCCTAATAGTAGGGCTAATAGCTTTGCTATATAATAACATTTTAGACTATTTCACTTTTTCGCTGCTTGATATTGGAATGGAGCTGACTGTTTTAAACCGCCTAAGCTTTTTATTTCTACCAGCTTTAGGAGGACTGCTTGTTGGTTTTATAATTAAATATGGTAGTATGACTGCAAAAGGTCACGGGATTCCAGCCATTTTGTCTTCAATTGAAAGCAAGGAGCGTCATTTAACCTATCGTGATCTTTTAACTGAAGGTTTTGCCTCAGCTATTACTATCTCAACAGGAGGTTCAGGAGGAAGAATCGGTCCAATAGTAGAAATAGGGGCCGGAATGGGGGATTTAATTGCCTATAAGCTTGACCTTGACCTTGATGATTATCAAAGCTTTTTAGGCTGTGGGGCTGCAGCTGGAATTGCTGGTTTATTCCATGCTCCACTTGGTGGAATAATGTTTGTAACTGAAATCTTATTTAATAAAGTTGAAAAAAGTCGTTTGATACTGGTTGCTTTGAGTGCTATTTCTGCTGATATGGTTATTCGCTGGAGTGGAAAAGATCTATTTCTGGCAGATTTAAATTTAGGTCAGGTTGGCAGTGCCTATAATTTTTTAACAGCAGCGGTTATTGGAGTTTTTGCAGCAATTTTTGCAGTTGCTTTTATTTATACTCTGCATAAACTGTCCGATATATTCGATAATTTAAATATTAATATCATTCTTAAGCCAGCGCTGGGAGGTCTGCTTTTAGGAGTTATAGCTTTTAGTCTGCCTGAGATAATGGGCTCTGGTAATCGGGTTATTATTTCTTTATTTGAGCAGAGCGAATTTAATCTGGGCTTTTTACTTTTAATTTTAATCTTCAAGATTATTGGAACTGCCCTAACACTGGGTTCTGGAGGCTCTGGCGGGATTTTTTCTCCGTCACTGTTAATTGGCAGTTTAACTGGAATAATTATCGGTATTTCTTTTCACCGAATTTTTCCTTTTTTAAGCGGTTCTCCAGTTTTATATGCCCTGATTGGTATGGCTGCTGTGATTAGTGGAGTTATTAGAGCTCCTCTGACAGCTACCTTTATTATTCTGGAATTTACTCATAATTACAGTCTGACGATTCCACTTTTAATTGCTTCTCTGATTGCTGAGAGGATAGCGAGTATGAGCGGTATAAAATCAGCCTATTCTCCCGAATATTTTGAACGCCTCTAGGCAGTAAAAACTTGACATTTTAGTTATTTCTGTTTTATAATTAGTTAAGTAAATAAATATTAAAATGAGGAAGGAGAGACTTAATATGCAGAAGTATCAGTGCACAGTTTGTATGTACATTTATGATCCAGAAGAAGGAGATCCTGTAGGTGGAATCGAGCCAGGTACATCTTTTGAAGATCTTCCAGATGACTGGACATGTCCTGAATGTGGTGTTGGTAAAGATATGTTCGAACCATATGATGGCTAATAGTACTTATATTTAAATATTTTTTAAAAGCTGGGGCTTGAACCCCAGTTTTTATTTTACTTTCAAAATTAATTATAGTATAATAACTTCGAATAAGATGTAAGGGCGGGGTACAAATGAATTTAAAGAAAAAAAATTTAACACCAGCTCAATATTTAGTAAGCGGCTATTTTGTAATTATTATGCTCGGATCACTGCTTTTGATGCTGCCAGTAGCAACAACTGACGGTCAGGGCCTGGGAGCAGTAGATGCTGTTTTTACAGCTACCTCAGCTACCTGTGTTACCGGTCTGATTGTAGTAAATACAAAAGAAGCTTTTACAATTTTTGGTTCAACTGTAATCATGCTTTTAATCCAGATTGGTGGACTCGGAATTATGTCGATGTCTACTTTATTCGCCTTTATAGTCGGGAAAAAAATTAGTTTAAAAGAAAGGTTGATTATCCAGGAAGATCTTAACCAGTATCAAATTTCTGGTATGGTGAGACTGGTGCAGTATCTTTTAGGTTTTACTTTCGCAATTGAAGGAACAGCTGCCGCAATTTTATTTTTGCGCTTCAGTCAGGACTATCCTTTCTGGAGATCTGTTTATTTATCCATTTTTCACGCGGTTTCAGCTTTTAACAATGCTGGTTTTGATCTTTTCGGCAACAGTCTGGAAGGATTTACTGGTGATTTAACAGTTAATATAGTAATTATGGCTTTAATTATACTCGGTGGAATCGGCTTTGGAGTTATGATGGAAGCCTATAATCGAGTTAAATTCAAAAAGACAACTCTGCAGACTAAAATTGTAATCGTAATAACTCTGGCCTTACTGGGTTTTGGATTTATTACTTTCTTTATTTTAGAATATAATAATACACTTCAGGGTCTCCCTTTACTGGATAAAACTCTGGGGGCAATGTTCCTTTCAGTTACCCCGCGTACTGCAGGTTTTAATACAGTTCCCACCGGGGCCTTAAGGCAGTCTTCATTATTTTTAATTATAGTTTTAATGTTTATTGGTGCTTCTCCAGGTTCAACCGGTGGTGGAATTAAAACTACAACCTTCGGTGTGATTCTGGTAACCATGAAAAATATGATTACTGGAAAAGAAGATATGGAGATCTATAACCGGCGATTTGAAAAACAGATTGTTTATAAGGCTTTTACGATTACCATGCTTGCTGCCGGCCTTATTATTCTGGTTACAACATTATTGTTAGTTATTGAAGATTTTCAATTTATAGATGCTCTTTTTGAAACAGTTTCTGCCTTTGGAACAGTAGGATTATCAACTGGAATTACCGGTGAGTTATCTGATATTAGTAGAGTTCTGATTACTATTACTATGTTTGCCGGCCGTGTTGGACCTTTAACCTTAGCTGTTGCAATTGGAGAAAAACAACGCAAAGGAGTTTATCATTATCCTACAGAAAAAGTTATGGTTGGTTAATTAAATAGAAGTTTATTTGACAGGAGGAAATACAGATGAAACAGTTTGTTGTGATTGGTTTAGGCCGTTTTGGCTCCAGTGTTGCTACAACTTTGGCTGATAATGGTTATGATGTTCTGGCAATAGACCAGGATGAAGAAAGGGTACAGTCGATTTCTAATGAGGTTACTCATGCTGTAGAGGCTGATGCCACAGATGAGGAAGCTCTCAAGACTTTAGGTGTCCGGAATTTTGATGTTGCAGTTGTCAGTATTGGAGATAATGTTTCTGCCAATATTCTCTGCACACTGATTTTAAAGGAACTCGGTGTTCCCTATGTAATTGTTAAAGCACCAGACAGCCTGCACGGTAAAGTATTAACTAAAGTTGGAGCAGATCGAGTTGTTTACCCCGAAAGAGATATGGGAGCCAGAATTGCTCACAATTTGATTTCTTCCAATGTATTAGATTATATAGAATTTGCACCAGAATATGGGGTAATAGAAATAATTGCTACAAATAAAATGATCGGTAAAACTTTAAAAGAATTAGAATTTAGATCTAAGTTTAATGTTAATGTAATGGCAATCAAGCGGGGAGAAAATCTTAATGTTTCTCCTGGAGCCGGCGATAAAATTCTGGAAGGTGACCGCCTGGTTGTAATGGGTAAAAACGAAAGTTTAGAACAGTTAAAGAATTATGATGATAATCAATAGATTTTAAGTTAATTACAGGAGTGAAATAATGAGTGAAAATAAATATTACAATATAATAACTTACGGCTGTCAGATGAATGAACATGATTCAGAAAGACTTGCCGGTATGCTGGAAAAAATGGGTTATCAGCATACAGATGAACTGGCTAATGCAGATATAATTTTATTAAATACCTGTATTATCCGAGAAAATGCCGAATTAAAAGTTTTTGGTAAACTTGGTGAGCTCAAAAAATATAAAAGAGAGAATCCGGACCTGATAATTGGTATTGGCGGCTGTATGATGCAGCAGGATGAACCTGTTGATGAAGTTTATAAAAAGTACAGGCATGTAGATTTAATTTTTGGTACCCACAATATTCACCATTTACCTAATTTGATTAGAAAAATTGAAGAAACAAGAGATCGAGTTGTTGAAGTCTGGGATGAAGAAGAGGGCTTAATTCCTGATCTTCCTTCTCAGCGCGAGTCTGATCATTCAGCCTGGATCTCAATTATTCAGGGTTGTGATAATTTCTGCACCTACTGTATAGTCCCTTATGTCAGAGGTAGAGAGCGCAGCCGACCGGTAGAATCAATTGTAGATGAAGCTAAAAGGCTGGCTGAAGATGGTGTTAAGGAAATTACTCTTCTCGGCCAGAATGTTAATTCATATGGAAATGATCTTGATAAAGAGATTACTTTTCCAAAATTACTGGAAGAATTAAATAAAGTTGAAAAATTAAAAAGAATCCGTTTTATGACCTCTCATCCAAGAGATTTTTCTGATGCATTATTAAAAAATATTAAAAAATTGGATAAGGTGGCCAATCATATTCATCTCCCGGTACAATCAGGAAGCAACAAAGTTCTTAAAGAAATGAATCGTGGTTATACACGAGAGTATTATATAGAGCGGGTTAAGAAAATTCAGGAGGAAATTCCTGGAGCAGCTGTTTCTACAGACTTTATAGTTGGTTTTCCAGGAGAAAGCGAAGAAGATTTTGAAAAAACAATTGAGCTGGTCAAAGAATTAAATTTTGATATGGCTTATACCTTTATTTATTCTCAGCGCAGTGGCACTCCTGCAGCCAGGAGAGACGATCAGGTTGAGGAAGAAGTGAAAAAAGAGCGCTTAAAGCGCTTAATGGATCTACAGAATAAAATTAGCTATGATAAAAACCAGAAGTTAATTGGTACAACTCAGGAAATACTGGTGACAGGGCCCAGCAATAATGATCCAGAAATTTATGAGGGCCGTACTTCTACCAATAAAATCTGTTTTATTGAAAAAAATGAAGAATTGATTGGAGAAATTGTTAAAGTAAAAATTGAAGCTGCAAAAAGTTGGACCTTAGAAGGAACAGTAATTTAATATATTATGGAACCAGGTCCAAAACCACCGTTTTGAACCTGGTTAAGAAGAAATAATTCACAAAGTTGACCTGAAGGATAATTAAATAGATCTTTCAGGTTTTATTTTATTTAATTTATAAATTTTGGAGGGATTAATTTGGCAGAGCTAACACCAATGATGCAACAGTATCATGATTTAAAAAATAAATATCGGGATTCAATCCTCTTTTTCCGACTGGGAGATTTTTATGAAATGTTTGGTGATGATGCTAAAAGAGCAGCTAAAATACTTGATATTGCTCTAACTTCCCGCAACAAGGGTGGGGGAGAAAAAATACCGATGGCAGGTGTTCCCTATCATTCAGCTGCCTCATATATTGAAAAATTAATTAAAAGTGGAATCAAGGTGGCAATTTGTGAACAGCTCGAAGACCCATCAGAAAGCAGTGGTATTGTAGAGCGGGATGTGATTCGGGTTGTAACTCCTGGGACAGTGATCGAAAATGAAATTTTAGCGGAAAATGAAAATAATTATCTAGCGGCTGCCTTTAAATTCGGGGATTACTACGGCTTTTCTTATACTGATATCTCAACTGGGGAATTTTATCTGACAGAGTTTCCAGCAGCTGATCAGGATAAATTAAAAGATGAAATTAACCGCATTTCGCCCCAGGAGCTGCTTCTAGATCAAAAAACAGCCCAAACTAAGTTGATCGAGGAGCTGCAGCAGATTTATAATTTTACTTTAAATATCTTAGCTGATAAAAAATATGAACGTCTATATCAGGGCTTAATTGATCATTTTCAACTAAAATCCCTGGAAGGTTTTGGCTGTGAAGAGATGAAGGCTGCTGTTTATGCAGCCGGTCAGGTACTTTCCTATTTAGGTGAAACGCAAAAGAGAACAGTTAATCAGATAACAACCCTAAAGTCATACCACCTGGAAGATTATATGGTTTTAGATTCGGCCAGCCGCCGCAACCTGGAACTGACTTCGACTATTAGAGATAATCAGCGCTCAGGTTCTTTACTTTCTATAGTCGATCAGACAGTTACTTCTATGGGCGGTAGAGAAATTAAAAAGTGGATCAATCAGCCTTTAATTCAAAAAGCAGAAATTAACAAAAGACATGATGCACTGGCAGAGATTATAGATAACTTTATGATTCTGGAAAAATTAAGAGCTGAACTATCAGAAATCTATGATTTAGAAAGAATTATGAGTAAAATCACCTATCAATCGGCAAACGCCAGGGATTTGATTGCTTTAAGAAATTCACTTGCCAAATTACCAGCTGTTAAAGAACTGCTGACTGAATTAGAAAGTGATTTACTGCTTGAAATGCAGCAGGATTTTGATCTTTTAGATGATATTTACACTTTGATTGATCAATCAATTAAAGAAGAGCCGCCAACCACAATAACTGAAGGAGGAATAATCAAGGATGGTCACGATGCCAAACTTGATGAACTCAGGGACCTGGTCAGTAATGGTAAAGATTGGATTACTTCTCTCCAGAAAGAGGAGAGAGAAAAAACAGGAATTAGCACCCTAAAAGTTGGTTTCAATAAAGTTTTTGGTTATTATCTGGAGGTAACAAATTCTCATACTGATAAAGTACCGGAGCGTTATGAAAGAAAACAGACTTTAAGTAACAGTGAGCGATATATTATACCGGAGTTAAAGGAAAAAGAGTCAGAAGTGCTGGGAGCAGAAGAAAAAATAAATGATCTAGAGTATAAATTATTTGTTAAAATTAGAGATAAGATAGCGGAAGAGGTTGAGCGGATCAACAAGACTGCCGCTATTATAGCTCAGCTTGATGTTCTACTTTCCTTCTCTTTTCTGGCAATTGAAAATAATTATAACAGGCCGGAAGTTAATAATGATGACGAAATTATAATTAAAAATGGACGCCATCCGGTAGTTGAGAAAATGTTTGCCGAGCAGTTTGTGCCCAACGACTGCTATTTAAACCAGAGTGATCAGCGCTTCATAATTATTACCGGTCCCAATATGTCTGGTAAATCGACATATATGCGTCAGGTTGCCCTGATAGTGTTAATGGCACAGGTGGGTTCATATGTGCCAGCAGATGAGGCTCGGATTGGTCTAACTGACAGAATTTTTACCAGAGTTGGAGCCAGTGATGACTTAACAACAGGTCAGAGTACTTTTATGGTAGAAATGAATGAAGTAGCTAATATAGTCAACAACAGTACTGAAAAAAGCTTAATAATTTTAGATGAGGTTGGTAGAGGTACCAGCACCTATGATGGAGTCTCTATCGCCTGGTCTGTCAGTGAGTATCTTAACAATCCGGAGCGTATTGGTGCTCGAACTTTATTTGCAACACACTATCATGAACTTACCAGACTGGAAGACGAGTACAGCGGGATCAAAAATTATAATGTGTTGGTTAAAGAAGATAATGATGGGGTACACTTTTTACACCGTATTGTTGAAGGTAGAGCCAGTGATAGTTACGGTATAGAGGTTGCCCGTCTGGCAGGTCTGCCGGAGGAAATAATTATTAGTGCTCAGAAAATATTAAATAGGCTGGAAGAAAATAATAAGATGCCGGTGCGTAAACTGGAAAAAACAGTTGCCGATGATAAACACCAGCAGCTGCCTCTATTTAATACAGAAAAAAGTCCTGTTTTAAAGAAACTAGATGAACAGGATATTTTGGAGATGACTCCAATGGATGCAATGAACTTTTTATATAAATTAAAAAAGGATTTAAAAGAAGAGGAGAATTAAGATGGGTATTATAAAGCAGCTTCCTCAAAATGTAGCAAATCAGATATCAGCAGGTGAGGTTATAGAACGTCCTGCCTCTATTGTTAAAGAATTGATTGAAAACTCAATTGATGCTGGGGCTGAGAATATAGAAATTAAAATTGAAGATGGTGGTCGTGAGCTGATTAAAGTCAAAGATGACGGGCACGGGATTCAGGCCGATGATATTGAATCAGCTTTTAACCGCTATGCGACCAGTAAAATTGAAGATATAGATGACCTTTATTCACTCTACAGTCTGGGTTTTAGAGGTGAGGCCTTAGCCAGTATTGCTTCAGTTGCTGAGGTTGAAATGATCAGCAGACATGAGGATAGTGACCAGGCCGAAAAAATTACTCTTAAGGGTGGAGAAATACTAAACAAAAAGCCTGTAGGCTCAACAGTGGGTACAGAAATTACTGTAAGAGATATATTTTACAACACACCTGCCCGCTATAAATATTTAAAAACTACAACAACTGAGTTTTCTCATATCAGTAAAATTGTCAGTGCAGAAGCCACTGCCAACAGTGATTTGAGTTTTAAACTCTATCATGATGGCAGACAGATTTTGTCTACGCCCGGGAATGGAAAGCTAAAGGATACAATTTATGCAGTTTACGGCAGTGAAATTGCCGATAATTTAATTCCAATTGATATTGAAGACCGCTATATCAAACTCAGCGGCTATCTCTGCCGACCTGAATTAACCAGATCCAGCAGAAGTCATGAACTCTTTTTTGTCAACGGTAGACCTATATATAACAATCTTACTGCAAAAGCAGTGGAGACAGCTTATAATAAGTTAATTGATCCAGGCAGAAAACCGATTGTTTTTCTCTTTATTAAGGTCAACCCTATTTTAGTTGATGTTAATGTGCATCCGGCAAAAAGAGAAGTTAAATTCAGCCGCAGTCAGATTATTTTTGATGTAATCAAAAAGGCGGTGCGCAGAACACTTAAAGAAAATGATCCGACTACCAGAATCAAATTAAAGCAGTCTACTGAATTTAAAGACCAGAAGACCGAGGAAGAAGAAGTAGAACGAGAGAAATTATTTGGCGAAAAAGAGGATCAAAAGAGAAGAAAATTTGAAGCAGATTATTCTAATTCTGATGAGCAGAATGATAGTGGTTCTGATTTTAAGAGAAAATCTTCAGCAGATAATTACAATCCCCGAAAGCAAAATAAGAGTGGTAATTATTCTTCAAACAATAAATACAGAGGGGAAAAAAATAATTACAGCAAAAAAGATCTACAAAAAAATATAAACTACAGCCGTGACAGCAGGCAGGCAGAGACTTTCTCGGAAGATAAAGAAGAATTTAGTCAGCTTATTGAAAAGAATGAAAATCAGGAATATTCGCTGGCTAAGGTAGAAGCTGAAGAAAGTTACTTTAAATATTTAGGACAGATATTTAACAGTTACCTATTGATTGAAACTGATCAGGGTTTAAAAATTGTAGATCAGCATAATGCTCAGGAAAGGATTTTATACGAAAGATTCTACGCAGAATTCAATCAGAAAGATAAAGCGTCGCAGTCACTGCTGCTGCCGGTAAAAATAGAACTTTCAGCAGAAGAAAGAGAAATTGTACGCCAGTATGAAGATCAAATCAGAGAAATTGGGATAGACTTTAGTGATTTTGGCAGTAATACAATTTTAATTCAGGAAGTTCCTGTTTTACTGAAAAATAAACCTACAAGAAATATTATAGAAGAGCTGATAGTAGAACTTGCAGAAGCGGGGAAAGCAAAATCTGCAGCTGAAATACAAAAGACAATGCTTAAATACTTAGCCTGCCGCTCTTCAATTAAGGCCGGTCAGCCGCTGACAAAAAAGGAAAGTGTTCAGCTGATCAAAGATTTGTACGAAACAGAAAATCCCTATCGCTGCCCCCACAGTCGCCCAATAATGATCAATATCAGCCGGGAAGAAATAGAAAAAGGACTTGGTAGATAATGAAAAATTTAATAGTTTTAACAGGACCAACAGCAGTTGGCAAAACAGAATTATCACTTAAACTTGCTCAGAAAATTGAGGCAGAAATAATTTCAGCTGATTCAATGCAGATTTACCAGGAGATGGATATTGGTACGGCCAAAGCATTTAAAGCTGAAAGAAAACAGGTAAAACATCACCTGATTGACTTTTTAAGCCCTGAAGCTGATTATTCAGTTTCTCAGTTTCAGGATGACTGTGACCGGGTAATTACAGAAATAAAAGCCAGAGGTAATATTCCAATGCTGGTTGGAGGGACTCACCTTTATTTAAGAGCAGTGCTGGAGGGTTTTATGCTGCCAGATATTAAACCTGATTATCAGCTGAGAGACAGCTTAGAAAAAATGGCCGAAGCAGAGGGTACGGAAAAAGTTCATCAAATTCTGGCTGAAAAAGATCCTAAAACAGCCGAAAAACTGCATCCTAATGATCTGCGTCGGGTTATCAGAGCTGTAGAGATTTATGAGCAGACAGGTAAAACAAAAAGTTTTTATAAAAAGAAACAAAATGAGCGTCCACCCCGCTACAGTGCCTATAAATTTGCCCTGATCAGAAGTCGTGAAAATCTCTATCAGAGAATCAATCGACGGGTTGATTTAATGATGGAAGCGGGTCTTTTAGAAGAGGTTAAAACACTTATAGAACGCCATCATAATTTAAGTGATACTGCTCGACAGGCTTTAGGATATAAAGAATTAATTTCTCATTTAAATGGGGAAATCAGCCTGGAAGAAGCTGTATATGAGATTAAAAAAAGAAGCAGACATTTTGCCAAAAGACAGCTTACCTGGCTGCGTAAAGAAGAAAATTTAATAGTTTTTAATATCGAAGCGGAAACTAAAGATAATATTTTAGAGACAATGCTAAAATTAATAAAAGGAGAAAAAGATTATGAGCAAGAATACAAAAAGCGAAAAGAAATTGATTTCTAATGGAGAAGAATTTGACCGACTAATCAAAGAAAAGGATGCAATTTTTGTTCTTTTCTCAAATGACAGCTGTGGTTACTGTCAGATTGCTGAAAAAAATATAAATCAGGTCATTGATTCTTTCCCCCAATTGGATCTATATCAGCTAAAATTAACTGATGCTCCAGAAATATTTGAACGTTACGGAATCAATTCAGTCCCTGTTTCTAAAGTTTTTAAAGATGGAGAGGCAGTTTATACAGGCTTTGGAGTTCGTTCTCCTAACGATATATATTATCAGTTAAAATCATACTTTGGCAGTGGTAATTCATATTTTCAGGAATTAGCTGCTCAGGAATCAGCTGATAATGAAGAATAATTAGACAATATTTATTTATCTTTGCAGGAATTTTCAAAATAATATTGAATTTATAATATAAGAAGCTTTAAAAATATAAAAGGGGGCTGCAGAGATGAGTAATAACAATATTAATTATCAGGATCACATTTTAAAACATGTTCACGAAAAGAACATTGAGGTTATTGTTTACTTTGTCAATGGTTATCAATTAAAGGGAAGAATTACAGCCTATGATAACTTTACAGTTATTCTGAGAAGTGATGAGCGAGACCAGATGATCTATAAACATGCAATATCCACTATTGCCCCAGTTGAGAAAATAAGCGGTCTTCTTGACTTAGAGGAAGAATAGATCGGATCAGATTTATTCTATTATTAGCTGTTTAAATTATGAATTTAGTAATAAATTTGGAATAAAGGAAGCTGATTTATACTTGAAGAAAAAGTTATTGATTTTATTAATAATTTCATTATTAACAATGTTATTTAACTCTACTACAGCTGCTGAGTCTAAATATAACTGGGAGCAGTTGATTAATACTACCCAAAAACAGCTGAAAGTGAATGAGAGCAATATTGTCTTAAATTACACCCTGGCAGTAGCCTATGCTAATACTGGAGAAATAAAAAATGCATATGATATTATAGATGTTTTTGGCAGCAGTGTTAGCCGGGAAGACTTTAACACTGCTGTTTCTCCGTATTTAGCTGACTGGGAAAATTATCAGGACTCTGATAACCTGCTGCTTTTAAATTATGCTGCTTTTCGAGAAGTAATAAACAAGGATTACCGGGAAGCGGTTTCACTTTTTGAATATATTTTTAAAATCGATCCAGAAAATTTATGGGCTTTAAATCATGCTGCTGCGGCTCTAATTGAAATCAAAAAATATGATCAGGCCTTAAATTATGCAGATCAGGCTCTTTCAATGCAGGAAAATGAGTATTCTCATTTAATTAAAGGTTATGTTTACTATGAAAATGGTAATTATTTTAGGGCTGTTATGGAAGCAGCCAGTGCTAGAAATTTATTTAAAGCTCTGGCCAGTGAAGAATATCAGGATTTTGCGGAATAATTAAATTTAATTGCAGGGGGAATTTGATGTTATTTGACCAGCAGGGAAATTTTAAAATTCAGCAGTTATTTACTTATCCCAGGGATAATTATCAGCAGTTAAAAGAGGAAGCACTTAAATGCCACCGCTGTCAACTGCGAGAAGGGGCTAATTAATGGAGTTGTGATGGGAGAAGGTAGTACAGATAGTAAAATTATGCTGATTGGTGAGGGTCCTGGAGCAAATGAAGATCGTTTAGGGAGACCATTTGTGGGACGGGCAGGAAAATTAATGGATAAAATTTTTGAAGCTGTTAATTTAAAAAGAGAAGAGCTTTATATCACCAATGTAATTAAATGTCGTCCCCCGGGGAACAGAGTTCCCCATCAAAATGAATTTGAAGCCTGTGTTTCAATTCTTAGAGCTGAAATTGAGCTTATCCAGCCCAAAGTTATTGTAACTTTAGGATCTACAGCAACTAAATATTTAATTGATCCGGAAGAGTCAATAACCAATGTCAGGGGAAAGTAGTTTCAAAGAGGAGATATTTACTTTTTACCAACCTTTCATCCTGCCTATTTGCTTAGAAATGAAAAGATGAAAAAATACAGCTGGTATGATTTTAAACTAATAAAAAAAGCCGCTGATAGGATAAAAGAATTATCCAGCAGCGGAAAAATTTAAGTTATTTAGATTAATTAAAATTTTATAAAGAACTATTTATAAACTAAGCATTAATTTGCTTAGTTTTTTTACATTAATTTCATAAAACTAGTCAAACTTTCTAAATAGACCTGTGACTTTCCCTAAAATCTTGACCTCTTTAGATATAATTGGTTCATAGGCAGGGTTTTCAGGCTGTAATCTGACATGATCTTCCTCTTTGAAAAAACGCTTTACTGTTGCTTCATCATCAAGTAAGGCAATTACAATCTCATTATTTTCAGCATAGCTCTGTTTTTCAGCTATAACATAATCACCATCATGTATTCCAGCCTCAATCATACTATCTCCACTAACTTTAAGCATAAATAAATCATTATTTCCTACTTTTAAATAGCTTAAGGGGAGAGGGAAATAATCTTCTACATTTTCTTCCGCTAGAATAGGAGCTCCTGCAGTAACCTTACCAACTACCGGGATGTTAATCATTTCTTTTTCATTTTTTGCTTCCTGGTCATTATTATAAATTACCTCAATTGCTCTCGGTTTGGAGGGATCTCTGCGGAGGTAATTCAATTTTTCTAAAGTTTTTAAATGACTGTGAACAGAAGCAGGAGATTTTAGGCCAACAGCCTTCCCAATTTCCCTAACAGAAGGGGGATATCCTTTGGATTTGATTTCATCTATAATAAATTGTAATATACTTTGTTGTCTTTTAGATAGCTCTTCCA
>NZ_QBLR01000070.1:0-15235 GCF_003070835.1 Halanaerobium sp.
AGACCCATGGAAACTTGATAAAATAGATTTTAATAAAGATGATGGTCGATTGGATATTTACATTTCTCACAAAAGAGGCAGTAAATTTCCCTGTCCTGAATGCGGTGAAAAATCACCTATCCATGATACTAAAAAAAGAACCTGGAGACATCTTAATTTCTTTCAGTACAGAGCCTACATACATGCTAAAATGCCAAGAACAAAATGCACAGACCATGGAGTGCTGCAAGTTAAAGCACCATGGGCTGAACCAGGTTCAGGATTTACAATGCTTTTTGAAGCTTTCATTATGCAATTAGCTACAGCTATGACTGTCAATGAAATAGCTGAATTAGTTGGCGAACATGATACAAGACTCTGGAGAATACTAAACCGTTATGTAGATGAAGCCCGTGCTGAAGAAGATTACAGCACCACCGATAAAATCGGTATTGATGAAACTTCAAGTAAGAAGGGACATAACTACATAACAATATTTGTGGATCTTGATAAATCAAAAATAATCTATATTACTGAGGGTAAAGATTCTTCAACTGTTGATTCTTTTGCCTTAAATTTAAAATCACATAACGGTGATCCTAAAAACATTAAAAAGATCTGCTGTGATATGTCACCAGCCTTTATTAAAGGTGCTGCTGATAACTTTTCTCAGGCTAAGGTCACCTTTGATAAATTCCATGTGATGAAAGCTGTAAATAAGGCTGTTGATCAGGTAAGACGCAACGAACAGTCTGATAACAAAGAACTTAAAAGAACAAGATATATCTGGCTTAAAAACAAGAAGAATTTAACCAAAAAGCAGAAAAAGAAACTAAAATCACTATCTGAAATGAATCTAAAAACAATGAGAGCCTATAATCTTAGATTATCTTTGCAGGAATTCTGGAATATAGATGATCTTACAACAGCAGCAAGCTACCTGCAGAAATGGTATCTCTGGGCGATTCGCAGCCAGCTGGAACCAATGGTTGAGATAGGTCGATTTATTAACAGACACTGGCAGGGGATAATGAACTATATTGAAAGCCGTATTAACAATGGGATATTAGAGGGCTTAAACAGTATTGTTCAGACCATAAAGAGAAAAGCCAGAGGGTTCAGGAATTTAAATAATTTCATGACAGCTATATATTTACAGTGCGGTAAACTTGAATTTGATTTACCTAAAGCTTTTATTTAATATTAAAATTCATGCTAGCTTAAGGCTATATTTAAATTCCACGTTACCATTAATGTTAATATATGCCATTTGGGTTACCCACACTAAATAGCGAAGAGCCAAATATTTTTTCATTTGCAAGTTCCTGTGGAATAATTTCTAAAAGTAAGGTTACTGTTCTTTTCATTATGTTTTCCAGGCTAAATTTGCTATATGAAAAGAAATAGTATACAGAATTCAAACTGCTTTCCATATGTCTGGAGATGAAATTATTCCAAATAAATCTAATAGAATGGATTTTATCAAAGCTTATAATTGAGATTACAATCCAAAAAAACATTTTAAAAGTTTTCTTAGTAAAGATATCACGATATTGATTACAAAATTTATTGATAAATGAGTAGATACTTTTTTGATTTTCTGATATAATATTCATGCGGCTGATTTCCTTTCTTTTATATTTTCGGTGTTGAAAATATTATATCAGAAAAGGAGATTAGTCGCATTTTTTATTTATATTTCTTGTAAAGTGGTGAAATTAAATATAATGATAATAGAAAGTATACAATTCGGGAGGGATAAATAATGGAATATAGAACTATTGGTAAAACAGGAGTCCAGGTTTCGCCACTCTGTTTTGGAACGATGTCCTTTGGTGGAATTGCTGACGAAAATATGTCGCGTAAGATGTTTAAGGAAGCACGTGATCGAGGTATTAATTTTTTTGATTCTGCGGATGTATATAATGAAGGCCGCTCTGAAGAACTGCTGGGTAAGTTTATGCAGGAACATAAATGTCGGGATCAGCTGGTCATTACTTCTAAGGTTTATGGTAAAACAGCTGAAGATGTTAATGCAAAAGGGCTTTCCCGCCGTCATATTAAACTGGGAGTAGAGCAGAGTTTAAGCAGATTGAAGACTGACTGGATTGACTTCTATTTTGTCCACAGCTTTGATTCGAAAACAGATATGCTGCAGACTTTAAGAGCTGTGGATGATCTGGTTAAAGAAGGTAAGATTCTGTATCCGGCAGTCAGCAACTGGGCAGCCTGGCAGATAGAAAAAGCGCTGGGGATTTCTCGTCAGGAGAGTCTGGCTCGCTTTGAGATGATCCAGCCGATGTATAATCTGGCTAAACGACAGGCAGAAGTCGAAATTTTGCCGATGGCTGCAGCAGAAAAGATGGGCGTTATTTCTTATAGTCCTCTAGGTGGTGGACTATTAACCGGTAAGTATGGAAAAAATAAACGGCCGGATAAAGGTAGATTAGTCGAAAGAGAAGATTATGCATCCCGTTATGGTTTAAAACAGTATTATCAAATAGCAGAAGATTTTAGTAATCACGCTCGAGAAAAAGGTGTTGACCCGGCATCATTAGCAGTTGCCTGGGTAATGTCAAATCCAGCAATTACTGCTCCAATTATTGGAGCCCGCAACTTAGAACAGCTTAAGGGTTCTCTGGGAGCACTGGATATCGAGATGACTGAGGAGTGGAGAAAAGAAATTACAGATCTTTCAATAACTCCTCCGCCGGCAACAGACAGATTAGAAGAACAGAAAAATATAAGTTATTTTTAGTATTGATAAATTTTTAATATAAAAAGCAGGAGGTTTTAATTTATGAATAAAGAAGATATTGCAAAAACCATTGATCATACTCTTTTAGGAGCAGAGGTAACTAAGGCAGGGGTTAAGAAAAAATGTGCTGAGGCCAGAGAATATAATTTTGCTTCAGTCTGTACTAACCCGGATCAGGTTGCCTTAGTTAAAAAAGAGTTATCCGGCTCAGAAGTTAGGGTCTGTACAGTGATTGGTTTTCCCCTGGGAGTTAATTTAAGTGAGACAAAGGCTGCAGAAGCTAAAGCAGCTGTCAGTCAGGGTGCTGATGAACTGGATATGGTTATGAAGATCGGTGCACTAAAAGAAGGAGATTACAGAACAGTAAAAAATGATATTGAAGCTGTTGTCAAAGCGGCTCAGGGTAAGCTGGTTAAAGTTATAATAGAAACCTGTTATTTAACAGATGAGCAGAAAGTTAAAGCCTGTGAAATTGCTAAAGAAGCAGGAGCAGATTTTGTAAAAACCTCAACTGGTTTTGGCAGTGGTGGAGCAGCTGTAGAAGATATAGTTTTAATGCGAAAAACAGTTGGCGAAGAAATGGGAGTTAAGGCTTCTGGAGGTGTTCACAGTTTAGAAGAGGCACAGGCCATGATTGAGGCAGGAGCGACTAGAATTGGCGCCAGCTCTGGAGTTCAGATAATTGAAGGAGCAGAAGTTAGTGGAGATTATTAAAAATTAACTTAATAATAAATAAGTAAAACAAAAGGTCTGTCAGAAGCTTTTTCTCTGGTGGGCCTTTTCTAATTTTAATTTCACTGTAAATAGTGTTAAAATTAAGATAGTATAAGAAATTTCCAAAATAACTTGACAGCCATGGATTATATAATTATAATAGACACAATACTTTAATACTTTAACATGATAAAGGACTAAAATAATAAGGGGGAGGCAAAATAGATGAATGCATTTGTAGAAGGAGTTAGAGATATTTTACCGGCCGAACTGAGGAAAAGAAGAGCTATCTATCAGACAATAAGAAAGGTTTTTGAAGCCAATGCCTATCAGGAAGTTATCACACCAACTCTTGAGTCGTTAGAATTGTATGCAGGTATAGAAGGACTGGTTGATAAAAGTGAGATGTTTAAGGTAGTTGATGACAGGGGACAAATTTTAGTTTTAAGACCGGATCTGACAATGCCGATTGCAAGACTGGCAGCCAGCCGTTTTCAGGATAGTCCGCGACCACTTAAATTTTCATATTTAAGTTCAGCTTTTCAGTCAAAGAATTCTCAGAGTTTAAGTCTCAAAGAAAAAACTCAGGCTGGAGTTGAGCTGATTGGTTCAGCCAGTTTAGAATCTGATCTGGAAATGATTCTGCTTTTAATCAAAACAATGCAGAAAGTTGGAGTGGAAGAACCTCTGGTGGATATCGGTCATGCGGATTTAATTAATGAAATTTTTGCAGATTTGAAAATTGCTGAAACTGAAAAAAAAGAACTGCGCCAGCTGCTGGCAGCCAAAAACAAAGTTGGAATTAAAAATTATATTAAAAATATTGAACTGACAGAAGATGCAGCAGAAGTCCTGCTGAGATTGCCCTCGCTTTTTGGTGCTCCCAAAAAGGTAGTTAAAGAATTAGAAAAAATGCCTTTATCAACTGAGACTAAAAATGCCTTAAAGACTTTAGAAAAGCTATTTAATAAACTGGAAGAGTTTGAGGCTCTTAAATATATTACCTTTGATCCAATGTTAATTTCACGTCACGGCTATTATACTGGCCTGATATTTAAAGGTTATGCCAAAGGATACAGCAACCTGCTGGCAAGTGGTGGACGGTATGATAATCTAACAGAAAAATTTGGAGTTGAAGAGCCTGCCGTCGGCTTTGCTCTGGAAATAGAAAATCTACTTGATTATTTAAATCGGACAGAAAATTTTAGTGAAGATCTGGGAAAAAGATTTTTAATTTCCTACCAGCAGGATAAAGACTTTAAACTTGCCTGTGAGCTGGCAGAAGATTTGAGAAATGCTGGTTTTGTGACAGAAGTATATAATGGAGCTGACAGCAAATACTTAGATTTTCAGCAGGTGGATTTTGAGATTAATCTGGAAGCTGAAAATCTGGAATTAAAGCAAAATGGTGGAGCGAGTACAGTAATCGAAAGAAATCAGAAAGAAGCATTAGAATATCTGATTTTAAATAAAATAGAGGAGTGGGAATAATGGATAATCTCTGTATTGCCATGGCCAAAGGAAGGCTGGCAAAAGAAGCGGTCAATCTCTTCCGGGAGGCCGGATATGACTTACCTGAAAACATGCTTAAATCACGTAAGCTGATTTTTGAAATAGAAAACGAAAACTTTGAAATTATTTTAGTTAAGCCAGCAGATGTACCGATTTATGTGGAATATGGCACAGCTGATCTGGGGATTGTGGGTAAGGATACTTTACTGGAAGAAAATCGTGATCTCTATGAAGTTTTAGATTTAAATTACGGAGTCTGTGAGTTTGCTCTGGCCGGTCTTCCTGACCGAAAAGATACTTTACTGGAACATAAGGTAGCAACTAAATATCCTGATTTTACCCGGCGTTATTTTCGCAAAAAGGGAGAACCGGTTGAGATCATTAAATTGAATGGCTCAATTGAGCTTGCTCCACTTACCGGTCTGGCTGATACAATTCTGGATATTGTAGAAACCGGCAGAACCTTAAAGGAAAATGGCCTGGTAGTCTATGAGAGTATTAGAGATTTATCTGCTCGTCTGGTGGTCAACAAGGTAAGTATGAAGACCAGACAGAAAGAGATTGCTTCTATTATTGAAGCTCTAGATGAAGTAGTAACTGGAGATGATAGTGATGCTTAATCTAAAAAGGATTAAAGATGGTCGAAAAAATGTGGAACAGGTTAAGGAGCTGCTGGACAGCCGTTCCGGTGATAAACTGGCTCAATATCGAGAAATAGCGGCAGGGATTTTAAAAAATGTTCAAAAAAATGGTGACCTCGCAGTTTTAGAATATACTTCTCGTTTTGATGGAGTTGAATTTGAAGCTTCAGAGCTGGAAGTAAGAGAAGAAGAAATTGAAGCTGCACTTAAAGAAGTAGATGCTAATTTTATTCAGGCTCTAAAAAATGCAGCAGCTAATATAGAGGATTTTCATGCTGAACAAAAGGACAGATCCTGGCAGAAGCAGAAAAAACCGGGGATTATTACCGGTCAGGTCTGCAGGCCGCTAAAAAGAGCTGGAGTTTATGTACCTGGAGGTAGAGCAGCCTATCCTTCTTCAGTTTTAATGACAGTTATCCCGGCCAAAGTGGCAGGAGTTGAAGAAATCATAATGCTGACTCCACCTGATAATGAGGGAAAGGTAAGTCCAGTGATTCTGGCAGCAGCTGAGATTGCAGGTGTTGATCGGATATTTAAAATTGGTGGTGCCCAGGCAGTGGCTGCAGCAGCTTATGGAACTGAAACTGTTCCTGGAGTTGATATTATTGTCGGTCCGGGCAACATTTATGTGTCTATGGCTAAAGAGCTGGTTTTTGGACAGGTAAAAATTGATATGACTGCCGGTCCCAGCGAAATTATGATTATGGCAGAAAAAGAATCTGATCCAGCCTATATAGCAGCTGATCTGATGAGTCAGGCTGAACATGATCCTCTGGCCTCTTCTATCCTGGTTACAGATGCACCGGAGTTGATAGGCAGAGTGGAAAAAGAATTAGAAAAACAGATTGAGAAAATGAGCAAAAAAGAAATTATTAAAGAATCACTGGAGAATTTTGGGCTGATGATTGAGGTTGAAAACCAGGAAGCAGCAGTGGAAATGATCAACCTGGTTGCTCCCGAACACCTGGAGCTGGCAGTCAAAAACCCATTTGAACTGCTGCCGGCAGTAGAGAATGCAGGCTCCATCTTTTTAGGAGAATATACTCCGGAGCCAATTGGAGATTATTATGCAGGCCCAAATCATGTGCTGCCTACAAATTCAACTTCTAGATTCTTTTCTCCTTTATCTGTACGAGATTTTGTTAAGTATTCCGGTTTTATCCACTACAGTAAAGAGGCACTTAAAGAAGCAAGTGCTGATGTAATCTGTCTGGCAGAAGGAGAAGGACTTGACGCCCATGCTAATTCAATTCGGATTAGAAAAGAAAAATAACTAAATTTGAGCATCAATTAAAATAGCAAATATTAAAATAAGTAGTAAAAGCTGAAGGAGGAAAAAATGAACAGTAATAATTTAAATAACAAAGAGCAAATCTTAAAAGAACAGCTGCGGCCTGAAGTTAAAGCGATTTCGTCCTATCAGGGCGAAGAAGATGACTTTGAGGTAAAAATTAACCTTTCAGAAAATGAATCCCCTTTTGATCTGCCGCAGGAGATTAAGGATAAGTTTAAAAAAGAATTTGATCAACATGATATCAATCGCTATCCGGAAATTTATTCGGAACGCCTACATCAAACTCTGGCTGATTATTTAGGCGGAGAGCTGGATAAGGAGGTTAGTACTGAAGAGGTAATGGTCGGCAACGGTTCAGATGAAATACTGGATATTTTAATTAGATGCTTTGTCGAACCGGGAGATGTTGTGCTTTCCCAGGCCCCTACTTTTTCGATGTATAAATATTTTACTGAGCTAAACGGTGGTCGTTACGAAGAACTGCCGCTGACTGAAGACTTTGATTATCAGAATATCAAGAATAAAATTGACGAATTAGATCCCAGGCTTATCTTTTTCTGTTCTCCCAATAATCCAACCGGTGAGGTTCTGGAAAGAGAAATGATCTTAAAAGTGGCTGAATATTTTACTGGTCCGGTGCTGGTTGATGAGGCTTATGCAGATTTTAATGAAATTGATCTGATGCCGGATGTCAGTGACTATCCTAATCTTGTAGTCACCCGGACTTTCTCCAAGGCTTTTGGTCTGGCAGGAATTCGTTTTGGTTATCTATATGGAAATCAAGTTTTAGTGGAAGAACTGAAAAAAGTCTTAAAACCATATAATTTAAACTCCTTAACAGACATCCTGGCTTGTTTAATCCTGGAGAATGATGATATTATAAAAGAAAGAATCAAATTTATTAAAAAAGAACGTCAGAAGCTTTATCAGAAGCTGAATCAGTATCAAAAGTGGCAGCTTTATCCCTCAATGGCCAATTTTCTTTACATAGCAGGCGAAAAAACTGTGGAGTTTAAAAATATTTTAAATCAGCAGGGAATTAAGATCAGATCTTTTAGTGGTCAGCCGCCGGCGATTAGAATTACTATCGGCAGTAGAGAAGAAAATGAGGCTGTGTTAAGGGCTTTTGCAGAATTTAAAGAGCAAAATTAGGAGTGATTTATGATGAGTAGAGATCGGGTAGCAGTTGAGCAGCGCAAGACAAAAGAGACTGAAATTATTGCCAGTGTAAACCTGGATGGAAAAGGTAGAAGTGAGATTACAACAGGGATCGGATTTTTTAATCATATGCTGGATCAAATTGCCCGCCACGGGAACATTGATCTTGAGCTTTCTGTTAAAGGGGATCTCCAAATTGATCAGCACCATACAGTAGAGGATACCGGAATTGCACTGGGTAAAGCTTTTGCCAGGGCGATAGGAGACAAAAAAGGTATCAGCCGTTTCAGCAGTGCTTTAGTTCCTCTGGATGAAACTTTAGTCAGAGCAGTTGTTGATATCAGCGGCCGTCCTTATTTATATACTGATTTACCATTTACAAGAGAAATGGTTGGAGATTTTCCTGCAGAAATGGTGGTCGAATTTATGCGGGCTTTTGTCTTTAATGCAGGGATTACCCTTCATTTAGAAATACTTCACGGAGAAAACTGCCACCACCAGATCGAGGCAGTTTTTAAAGCTCTGGCCCGGGCGCTGAAAGAAGCAGTAAAAATCGAATCAGATGAAATTCCTTCCACAAAGGGTGTGCTGTAAGTGATTGCGATTATAGATTATGGAGCCGGAAATTTAAACAGTATTCAAAAGGCACTGGAGTTTGTAGGGGAGGAGACAGTTATTTTAGAAGAGGGTAAGCAAGAAGATGTAGATAAATATTCAGGTCTGGTCTTACCCGGAGTAGGTGCTTTCCCGGGAGCAATGAAAAGACTGCAGGAAGATAATTTTATAGAATTTATTGAAAAATTTGTAGCTGCAGGAAAACCTTTTTTAGGAGTCTGTCTGGGAATGCAGCTTTTATTTGAATGGGGATTTGAGGATCAAAAAACTGCAGGACTGGGACTGCTTAAGGGAAATATTACTAAAATGGAAACTGAATACAAGATTCCTCATATGGGCTGGAATCAGCTTGAGATAATTAAAAATGACCCTTTATTTAATGGTCTGCCGGAAAATCCTCATTTTTACTTTGTTCATTCCTATCAGCTGACAGAGGTTACAGACCAGGTTCTGGCCGCAGTTGGCTATGGTTCTACAGTACCGGCAGTAGTCAGGAAAGATAATGTAATTGGGTTTCAGTTTCATCCCGAAAAAAGTGGAGATAATGGGATTAAACTTTTAGAAAATTTTAGGGAGCTGTTATAGATGCTAGTATTACCGGCAATTGATTTAAAAGCAGGTGAGGTAGTCCGGCTTAAGCAGGGAGATTTTGAACGCAAGACTGTTTACAGCCAGAATCCTTTAGAGGTTGCAGAGGATTTTGCAGCTAAAGGAGCAGAATGGCTGCATTTAGTTGACCTGGATGGTGCTTCTGCAGGTGAGAGCAAAAACTTTAATGTAATCAAAAAAATTGCAGCCGAGACTGAGCTTAAGATACAGACCGGAGGCGGAATCCGTAAAAAGGAGGATGTAAAACGTCTGCTGGATTTGGGAGTTAAACGGGCAATTATCGGAACCCTGGCAGTTAAAGACCCGGAAACCCTGGCAGAAATACTAACTGAATTTGGGTCAGAGAGTATTTTGGTCAGCATTGATGCCCGGGATGGTAAAGTGGCAACTTCAGGCTGGCTGGAAGCAAGCGAAAGAGATATGCTTGATTTTGCTAAAGAAATGGAAGCTCTGGGGGTCAAGTATATTCTATATACAGATATTGGTCGGGATGGAATGCTCAGTGGTCCTGATTTTGCAGGATTAAAGAAATTAAAATCTGCGACTGAGCTAAATATTATTGCCTCAGGTGGAATCAGTTCCAATCAGGATTTATATGATCTGGCAGCAGCAGATTTTTACGGAGCAATTACTGGTCAGGCAATTTATCAGGGGAAAGTAGATTTAAAAGAAGTACTAAAAAAGCTGGGTGAAAATAATGCTTAAAAAAAGAATTATTCCCTGCCTGGATATTAAAGATGGCAGAGTAGTTAAAGGTGTAAATTTTGTTGGTTTAAGAGATGCTGGTGACCCGGTGGAATCTGCTAAGGAATATAATGATCTGGGGGCAGATGAACTTGTCTTTTTAGATATAACTGCCACCAAAGAAAAACGCAAAACTTTAGCTCAGCTGGTGGGCAAAGTTGCTGCTCAGGTTTTTATACCACTGACAGTTGGTGGTGGAATCAGAACAGTAGAGGATATGCAGTTTATTTTAAGAGCAGGAGCTGATAAGGTTTCTGTAAATTCAGCTGCGGTCAAAAATCCGAAACTGGTACGTAAAGGAGCACTTAAGTTTGGCTCCCAGTGTATTGTCGGAGCGGTTGATGCAGCAAAAAGAGAATCAGGAGAAGGCTGGGAGATCTTTATTCATGGAGGCAGCAGAGAGACCGGAATTGACCTGATCGAATGGGTCAAAGAACTGGAAGAACTGGGAGCAGGAGAGATTCTTTTGACCAGTATTAATTCTGATGGTACCAAAGCTGGCTTTGATCTGGAGATGCTAAAAGCTGTGACAGCTGCAGTTAATATTCCTGTGATCGCCTCAGGTGGTGCCGGCAGTATCCAGCACTTTGTGGATGTTTTTAAAGAAACCGGAGCCGATGCGGCACTGGCAGCTTCGATTTTTCACTTTGGAGAAATTGCAATTAGAGATGTCAAAACTGAACTGGAAAAAGCAGAAATACCGGTCAGAATTGAAGAAAGCAAATAGAGTTTTAGAATTTTAAAAGTTTATATTGATAAAACAAAATTTAATAGATTTTAAGAATTGTACCGCAGAGAGGATAGGTGATTGAGTGTTAGAAGTAATAGATAAATTAGATGAGATTAATTTTAAATATAATGAGCAGGGATTAATGCCTGCGGTTGTTCAGGATTATCAGACCAAAGAGGTTCTGATGGTGGCCTATGTAAATGAAGAGTCACTTAATTTGAGTTTAGAAAAGGGAGAAACAGTGTTTTACAGCCGCTCCCGCCAGGAATTATGGCATAAGGGAGAAACCTCTGGTAACACCCAGGAGATTAAAGAAATTTATTATGACTGTGATCAGGATACAATATTATTTATGGTTGATCCTGCAGGCCCGGCCTGTCATACAGGTGAAAATTCCTGCTTTTACCGTAAAATTGCAGAGGAGACTGAGGCCAAGGCTGAAAAGATGATGGAAATGGAACAGCAGGCTCAGAATATAGAAGCTGAATTTGAAACAGAAAAAGTTGTGGATTTTCTTTATGATTTAATTTTAAGTCGGAAGCAAGAAATGCCAGAAGGGTCCTATACCACCTATCTTTTTGAAGAAGGTATAGATAAAATTTTAAAAAAAGTTGGCGAAGAGTCAGCAGAGGTGATTATAGCCTCCAAAAACGAGCCAGAAGAAGAATTGGTTTATGAAACAGCAGATCTGGTTTATCATATGCTGGTTTTACTGGTCAAAAGAGGAATTAATCCCGACCAGATAAGAAAAGAACTTAAAAAGAGACATAAATAAAACTTATATATAGGATGAGTTAGAAAAAAGGGGTCTGAAATCATTGAGGCAGGGGAAAATGTTTTTGAGCAGTATTGTTGTTAGGGGGGAGGCAGTTGGAAAAGCTATTTAGTAAATTTAAATACATAATAATTATTTTCCTGGCCTTGATAATGATTTATATCTTTTCAGGACAGTATACAAATGTCAAAAAAGTAGTGGAAGACAAATATAACAGTCGGCAGCAGTTAGTAGAGAAAAATATTCTGCAGACTTTACACTATATTAATAATGCCTACAAAATTTTAGAGCAGCAGTTAAATCAGGAGATGAGAGAATACTCAGAGCAGATGGCGGCCAAATATAGAGAAAATCCAGATGTGATGGCATGGGACTTAGCTGAACTTCAGCAGCAGTTTCGCGGTTATGATATTTATATAATAGATCAGAGTTTGAAAATAATTAAAACTACATATCAAGATGATCTGGGACTTGATTTTTCTAAATTTGGCAGTTTTGCTTCTGTCTTAAGAAATCGGATGGAAGGAAATGAGTTTGAAGTTGATCGAATTGATTTATCGACTCAGGCCGGAGAAATAAAAAAATACAGTTATATGCCCAGTTCTGATCATCAATATTTATTTGAATTAAGTGTTAGTATTGAAGATCAATACCCCTCTTTTCAGAGTTTAAATCTGTTTAAAGATGCAACTGCTTTAACTTCGGAATATGAGATGGTAGAAGATATTTCTTTTTACAGTGTCGAACCTCTAAATTATGAAGTTGCCAGGATTAGAAATAGTAAAAAGCCTTATATAAATCCAGATGTACCAGAATTTGAAGAAGAACTTGCCCGTCAGACAGTTATTAATAATTCCAGACAGGAAGATACAGCTAATATAGATGGTGTTCAGTATCGCTATCGGTTTTTCCCGGCTCTAGTAAGTGGGGGAGAAGTGGAGCAGGGATGGAATTTCTATGTGGTTGGTATTGTTTATAATGAGCAGATAATGCAGAATGAAATTAGCAGTTACCGCCGTTTATTTGCAGTTAATATTGTTTTACTGGCAGCTTTGTTTGCCAGCTTTATTGCAGTGGTGGTATATTTATTAAGAAAGTTTGAATATCAGGCCTATCATGATAAATTAACCGGTCTGGCAAATAGAAAATATTTTGTAGAAAAGTTCAAGAAATTAAAAGAAAAAACCGATTTTTCTGGCAATAATATTGGAATTGTTTTTATAGATATTGATAAATTTAAAGGAATTAATGATAGTTATGGTCATGATATAGGAGACAGAGTTTTAGAAAACATTGCCTTTCGAATGGAAAATAATTTGAAGGAAACAGATATTACAGCCAGAATGGGTGGAGATGAATTTGTAGTTGCTCTAGTTGATTTAGATTCTAAAACAAAAATCATTAAAGTAGCAAAAAGATTAATTAAAGAACTTAAAAAACCACTTATTATTGATGGACAAGAAATTGTTATTGGGATCAGTGCAGGTCTAAGCTTTTATCCTGATGATAGTAAAGTACTAGAAAAACTTATAAAAAATGCTGATGCAGCAATGTACAGGGCAAAAAGAAAAGATAATGATATAGAAAGTAATTAAAAATGGGAGGAAAAAAATGAAGATAACATATGAATCAATAGGAGAAATAAGGTCACCATTTAAGGGCTCTGAGGGAACTCCTATTCAACCAACAGCCGCAGGGTCTGCTGCAGGAAAAATTGAATTACTACCTGAATATCAGGAAGGACTAAAAGATCTGGCAGGTTTTTCACATTTGATATTATTGTATCACTGTCATAAAGCTGGAAAACCTTCTTTAACAGTAAAACCATTTATGGAAGATAAAGAGCATGGAATTTTTTCAATTAGAGCTCCCAGTCGCCCCAATTCAATTGGTCTTTCGATTGTCCAACTGGAAAAAATTGAAGATAATATTTTATATATTAAAGATGTTGATATACTGGATAAAACACCTTTGCTTGATCTAAAACCTTATGTCCCGGAATTTGATAGAAGAGATGAGGTTAAAATTGGTTGGATGGAAGAAAATATCAATAAACTTTCCTCTGTAAAAGATGATGGTAGATTTGCAGATAAGTAAAATTTCATTTTAGAATAAAAATATTGCTTCTGGTTTTTTCATATAATAGTTTTTATCTGTTATAGAATTTATTGGCAGAAAACAGATGGGATACAGCATACGGGTTAGGAGTTCATATCAGCCTCAGGGGATCAAATTTCAAAAGTAGTCATGTAAATATATGCTACAGGAGGAATACTAGATCTACCCTGGATATCTTTGAATATCATTATATCAGGGACTAAATCTAAAATTAATAGAAACAAGCAAATTTATATTTAAATGGTGATAAAATTTCAATATCACTAACTATATTATACGAGGAAGATGGGTTATGAATTTGGAATTTATGGTGCCAGAATGGTCTATCAAAATCCATTTAATAATGGCATATTAGAAGGTTTAAACAGTTATAGTTCAGATCATAAAAAGAAAAGCAAGAGGATTTAGAAATACAGATAATTTTATAACAGCTATTTACCTGCAGTGTGGTAAACTTCAATTTGATTTACCGAGGGCTTTTATTTAAAAGCAAATCTTTTGCCTGCTATATTATATTTTCTATTACCATTAACACCAATATATACCATTAATGTTTTCCACACTAAATAGCGAAGAGCCAAATTATAATTACTTATATAGCACAAAAATAATATATGTGGAGTGATTAATGTGACCAGTAAAAAAGTATCACCTTCAATTGATAAATGGCTTAAAGAAGCAAAATCCGAATCGAAAGCCTTAAATGAGGGAATGTATCTTGTTCATAATGGAATTGTCCGTCAAAGCTCCAGGGCTAAAGTCCGGCAGGGTGTGGAAGATGACAATGTTAAGGGAATGGATTTTGATTATGATGCTGCAAAGGTTGATCAGTCTGTTGCTGAAACAAAAAAGATGAATGGTATCTTTCATGTTAGAGTCTGGCTTAATCAGGGTCAGCTTGAAGTTGGAGAAGATATAATGTATGTCCTAATTGGTGGAGATATACGGCCTCATACAATCGATGCTCTGCAGTTTTTAGTAGCAAAAATTAAAAATGATTGTGTAAAAGAAATAGAGAAGAAATAATTTAAAGGAATTTTACAATAAATGCTGAAATATAATAGCTGAAATAATCTGTGATTTTGCTGCTGAAAATAATTTTGACCTAATTATTTTGGTTAATAAAAAGGATGAAGAAAAAACATTCCTATTGGGTGGAACAAGTGATAAGGTAGTGAGGCATGCTGAAGCAGCAGTAATGGTTGTTAAATAATTATTTAAATTAAGCCTAAAAAAATTTCGTTTATTGATGATGACACTTTTAATCGGTTGGATGAATATTTAGAGACTTAGACCAGCCATACAGCAATTTTCAACTGGAAAGTGTTCATATAGTAGAAAAAATACTGACTGCTTTTAATAAGGGGGAGAAGGATAAAGCTAGATTCTGGATTCAGATGAAGAGTAAAATTATTTTAAAAAATAAATTACAAAAATCATAAAATTTGAGGGGTAAACTATGCAATTTTTAATCAACAATTCGCAATTTTGGCGCAGTGATGGGATTAATGAAAACCCGCCGGAAAAGTTTGAACTTAAATTAAATGATGGAAAACTTGAGCTGCCGACAGAAGTTAGAGCCAGACTG
>NZ_QBLR01000071.1:0-15166 GCF_003070835.1 Halanaerobium sp.
TATCTAAATAATACGATATAGTGAATAAAATGTCAAGCTCTTTTAAGAATTATTTAACAATCTTTTTTTAAAAATATTGCTATAATCAAAAAAAGTGACCCCAAAAGAGCCACTCAGTTTAAATTTTTTTCTAGTTGTTTATTCAATAACAGGACAGGTAGTTGAATTCCAGGCCTCCAATCCACCCAGAACAACTCTCTGATTTATAAATCCTTTATTTTTCATTAAACTTGCTACAAGTATTGACCTTAAACCACTGCCGCAGAATATATAAATTGGTTTATCTCGTGGGAGTTTATCATAATTTTCAGAAAGCTGAGTCAAATGAATGTGTTTGGCATTCTGAATCTCACCTTCTGTTTCTAATTCATCGTCTGAACGAATATCAAGAATAAACCAATCTTCCGGTTCAGTGTCCAGCAGAGTACAGAGCTATCAACGGTAACTGTATTAATTGAATCACTCGTTTTACCAGCCATATGCCAGCTTATAATCCCACCACTTAAATATCCCAAAATATTGTCATAACCAGTTCTATATAAATGCTGAACAGCCTCTTTAGGATATTCTTTGTCAGTTACCAGCAGAATATTTGCTCCTGTCGGAATAAACCAGCCAACAAAACTCGGCAGAATCTGAAGTGGAATAGAAACTGAACCAGGTATATGAGCTGAAGCATAGCTGACTTCTGTTCTGACATCTAGAATATAGGTATCATCTTCTTCTGCCGCTTCAGCAAATTCAGCAGCCGTAAGGGCAGCTGGTTTTTCATAGTTAGCTAAAAGTTCACGACCGGTTAAATTAGATTCTTCCATATCTTTAAAATAAGGTGGATATTCGAGCATCTCAGCTGCTAGCTCTATAAATTCTTCTTCATTTTCAACCTGCAATTTAGGGTTCAGCTTTCTTTCTATTCCAAGAGTTGTCCATTCTCTTTCGGCAATAGCTGAAGCACAAACCGAACCTGCTCCATGAGCTGGACAGAGAATAACTTCATCACCAAGAGGCAGAATTTTATTGAAAATAGAATCATATAACCAGCTTCCTGTCTTTTCTAAATTTTCCTCCCCCAGAAAATCAATTCGGCCGACATCTCCTGCAAAAAGAGCATCTCCAGTGAATACCATCCAGGGATCACCTTCATAACCATAAAGAACGTAAGACATTGAACCAGGAGTGTGGCCTGGAGTATGTAAAGCTTTTATCTTTAAACTTCCGACCTTAAATTCCTGACCATCCTGAACCGGATTTCCATACTGATAATCAAGCATCTGATCTGCATGCAAGATTTCAGCTCCAGTTTTAACATTTAACTCATTTGAACCAATAATATAATCTTCATTCCTATGTGTTTCAAGAACTTTAGTAATCTTATAACCCTTTTCCACAGCTTTTTCTAAATAAATATCAATATCTCTTCTGGGGTCAATAACTAAAGCTTCATTTTTATCGCCAATTAGATAAGAAATATGAGCAAGTCCAGGTGACTTAATTTTTTCGAATAACATAAATAATCACTCCAATTTTAAGGTTAAGTCTATTTCAAAATCCATCTTAAAACCCTATACTTTCAATCCAGACTAAAAAAATAATTATTAATGCTGATAAAGGAACAATAACCAGCCAGTGATTTATTTTGAAAAGTTCAGGAAAGGTGTTAAATTTAAATTTATTCTTTTCTATTAAATTATCATATCTCTCATAAAAAGCAGCAAATAGAAATGAACCAGCAAAAATTCCTGAAAGTCCAAAAAGTAAAGCATCTATACTCCCCTGGCCAATCGCTCCTGCAATTGTTCCTGGACAATATCCAAGCAGGGCAAAACCTGCTCCAAAAATCAGTGATCCGGGAATAGTTCTCCTTAGAGAACCTGATTTAGGTTTAAGTTCAACAAGCCCTCTATCACTTAAAAAATGAATCCCCAGCATCCCAACAACTACAGCTGTTAAAATTATTTTTGCCACGGTAAAATCCTCTAAAAGAAGCTGACCTACCAGCACATTATAATCTGTTACACCACCACGCTGGAGTAGAAAGCCAAAAACAATTCCGGTAGCAAGCCCTTTAATTAATCTAGTTTTGCTTTCCATATATCTTCACCTACCTTAATTAAAGAATTATAAATGCAGTTAAAGCTCCACCAACAAAAAATCCAATCAGACTAATCCAGCTGGCAATACTCAGCTGAAAAGTCCCACTAATTCCATGTCCACTTGTACAGCCACCTGCTAGCCTGGCTCCAAATCCAAGCATAATTCCACCCGCAAAAGCAGAAAATATTCTTCCCAGAATGTTCTGGTTTAAAATTGATTCGAATTCAGTTAGAGGTATTAAGCTTAGATTAAACTCTCCAGAAAGAATTGCTGAAATAAAACTTCCGATTACAATTCCAATTACCAGCATCGACTGCCATTCAAGTTCTGGTTTATACTTCTGATAATATTTCCAATTATAAACCTCTGCTCCAAAGAAAACGGCTCCTAATTTAGCAGAGCCCCGGGCAAAGGTAGTAGATGTTCCCAGTGCTTTCTTTGAAATTATAAAAGAAAACCAGCTTAAAACCCCAATTAATGAACCAACAATGTAAGGTGACCAGCTTTCTGCAAAAATAAACTCCAGCATTAGAAATCAACTCCTTTATTCCAAGTAATTTGATTTTTTATCGATTGTTAATACTAAATTATAGACAGGTTTCTTAATTCCTTCTAATAAAACAATTTAATGTTTTAAAATATCAATAAAAGATTTTGTTATTTCTGCAGTAATTCCCCAAATAACACGGCCCTGATAGCGGTAAAAATAGATCTGATAATCTCCCTGACGCGGATTATATTTTTCTCCCTGAGGTAAAAGATGATAAGGAAAATCCTGATCAAACTCACTTTTTAAAACTGCTGCATATTTTTCAACCTGATGATTTAAAAAAAAGTCTAAGGGGACTGTAAAAATTTCTTCTACTTCGTAATTATTAACTTTGATTTCTTCAATTGAATTTACTTTGATTTTTCCTACAAAGGCATAAATTATAAAATTAAAGGGTGTTATTAAATAATCCGTTTCCCCCAGCAGTTCAATTTTGTTCTCTGGAATCAAAAGCTCTTCACTGCATTCTCTAACAGCAGCCTGAGAAAATTCTTCTCCCCTCTCAATCCGCCCTCCTGGAAAAGAAACTTCTCCCGGCTGAGTATTTAAGTTCTTAGACCGCAGTTCATAGATTAAATGTGTTTCTCCATCTATTTCAATTAACGGAATTAAAACTGAAAAATAATGCTGGATTCTCGTCGGCCCGGGTATTCTATTTTGAATCTTTTCTTTTATATTTTCAATTTTCAAAAAAATCACCCTCAAAAATAGTATTCAGATAGCTGCTAATAATTTTACTGGCCCCCTGAAATAAAAATTCACGGAGGCCAGTTAATAATTTATTAATTTACTTGCCTAGCTTCTGATTAATCCATTAATTTATCTCTGAGCATCTGATTTACCAGACCAGGATTAGCTTTACCTCTTGTTTCTTTCATTACCTGACCTACTAAAAATCCAATTGCTCGGTCTTTACCATTTTGAACATCTTCTACAGCATCTGGATTAGCTTCAATAATTCCATCAACTATATTCTCTAATTCATCTTCATCACTGATCTGTTTTAATCCCTCTTCTTCGACAATAGTCTCTGGATTACTGCCGCTGTTGTACATTTTTTCAAATACTTCTTTGGCAATTTTACCGCTAATAACATCCTCGTCAATTAGCTTCAGCATCCTGGCCAGATTGAGCGGAGTTACCCCAGAATCAAAGGGTGAGTGGTTATTTTCGTTGAGCAGTCTTAAAAATTCCCCCATCATCCAGTTGCTTAAGTTTTTAGGGTCATCATAATCTTTGAGCACTTCCTCAAAGAAAACCGCCATATCTTTATCTCCTGTCAGCACACCTGCGTCATACTCAGGCAGCCCCAGTTCAGCTATAAAGCGCTTATACTTTTCTCGCGGCAGCTCTGGAATCTCTTTGCGCATTTCTTCCTTCCAGGCTTCATCAATTTCTAGAGGAACTAAGTCTGGCTCAGGGAAGTAGCGGTAATCATGAGCTTCTTCTTTACCACGCATAGAAATAGTCTTATTTAAAGACTCATCCCAGGTTCTTGTTTCCTGAACTACTTCTCCACCTTCTTCTAGAATTTCACGCTGCCTCTTCACCTCATATTCCAAGCCTTTTTCCACAGCACTAAAGGAGTTCATATTTTTCAGCTCTGCTTTAGTACCAAACTCTTCCTGGCCGACAGGACGTAAGGAAACATTGGCATCACAGCGCAGTGATCCCTCTTCCATGTTGCAGTCAGAAATATCAAGATATTCCATAATCATTTTTAGCTCTGTTAAATAGGCTCTCGCTTGAGCTGGAGTTCTCATATCAGGTTCACTTACAATCTCGATTAGGGGGACTCCTGTGCGGTTGTAATCTACTAAACTCCCCTTAGATTTATCGATACTTCCTTCGTGGATTAATTTACCGGCATCTTCTTCCAAATGAACTCTGGTAACTCCAATATTAAAGATACCCTCATCAGTTTCGATTTCAATCTTTCCAGCCTCAGCAACCGGCAGATCAAACTGAGAAATCTGGTAGGCTTTTGGTAGATCAGGGTAGAAATAATTTTTACGGTCAAATTTAGAATACTCAGCAATATCACAGTTTAAAGCTAAACCTGCCATAATTGCATAATCTACTGCTTTTTTATTTAAAACCGGTAATGTTCCGGGTAATCCCAGACAGACCGGACATGTATTTTCATTTGGCTCCTTACCAAATTCTGTACTGCAGCCGCAGAAAATTTTAGAATCTGTATTTAACTGGACATGGACTTCAAGTCCAATTACTGTTTCATATTTAGTGGACATTTTTTCACCTCTCTTAATAATTTATAGTTCTGCTCTCTTATCTTTGATATTTAATAATTTCTCTAAAGTATAGGCTGCCTGAATAATTTTTCCTTCACCAAAGTGAGGTCCAATTAACTGCAGTCCAATTGGCATCTGATTACTGTCAAAACCGCAGGGAACTGACATTGCAGGCACACCAGCAATATTAATCGGTACTGTAAAGATATCAGTATAATACATTTCTAGAGGGTCACTCTTTGAACCCAGCTCAATCGCTGTTGTAGGAGCTGTGGGAGTGATAATCAGATCAAAATCATTAAAAATCCGATCAAAATCATCTTTAATCAGAGTCCTAACCTTCTGTGCCTTAAGGTAATAAGCATCATAATAGCCTGAACTTAAAGCATAGGTACCAATCATAATTCTTCTTTTTACCTCATCTCCAAATCCTTCGTGACGGGTGTTGGTGAACATCTCGCTGACATCAGAAGCATGCTCACTGCGCAGTCCATAGCGAACTCCATCATAGCGGGCCAGGTTAGAGCTGGCTTCTGCAGGAGCAATTACATAATAGGCTGCCAGTGCGTAGGAAGCATCTGTCATATGTACCGTTTCTACTTCAGCTCCTGCGTCTTTTAACTTTTCTACAGCTGACATTACACTATCTTTAACCTCTTTATCAAAATCTAAATTAAAGTATTCTTCAGGAATACCTATCTTCATCCCGCTGACATCTTCTTTAAGATATTCAGTATAGTCTTCCTTTTTACCCTCAATCGAAGTTGAATCTTTTGGATCATGACCGGCAATTACATTCATCATAATTGCGCTGTCTTCAACATCTTTAGTTATGGGACCAATTTGATCTAAGGATGAAGCAAAGGCTACCAGGCCATAACGGGAAACCATCCCATAAGTGGGTTTTAAACCAACAACTCCACAGTAAGCTGCAGGCTGTCTAATTGAACCACCTGTATCTGATCCCAGAGCTGCTGCACATTCTCCTGCTGCAACTGCTGCTGCTGAACCACCACTCGATCCACCAGGTGCGTGATTTAAATTCCAGGGGTTATGGGTGTTGAAAAAAGCAGAGTTCTCTGTTGAAGAACCCATAGCAAATTCATCCATATTAGTTTTGCCCATAATTACTGCCCCAGCTTCACTTAATTTTTCAACAGCTGTTGCATCATATGGTGGTTTATAATTTTCCAGCATCTTAGAAGCACAGCTGGTTTTTATACCATCTGTTGACATATTATCTTTAACTGCAATTGGAATTCCGGCTAAGAGTTCATCCTTTTTCTTTTCATATTCTGCCAGTCCCTGATCTGCAAGCTCATCTGTTACTGTAATATAAGACTTAACTCTATCTTCTACATCATTAATTCTTGCTGCATAAGCTTTCTTAATTTCTGCAGGAGTCAGTTCTCCAGCAGCAATTTTATCTTTTAGTTCGTGAATTGTTAGATCATAAATATTCATTTTATTTTCATACCTCCTTAACTGCTTAATCTGACATAATTTTTGGTGCTCTAAACTGTCCGTCTTTCTCATCCGGTGCATTAGCCAGTGATTTTTCTCGCGGCAGCGACTCCTGAACCTCATCTTTACGCAGTACATTTTTCATAGGTACAGTATAGGCTGTTGGGACAACATCATCTGTGTCCAGTTCACTTAACTTATCAACATAGTCAAGTATTTCACCAATCTGCTCGGTGTATTTTTCCTTTTCTTCTTCATCAAGTTTAAGCTGTGCTAAACCTGCTGCATATTCTACATCCTTTTTATCAATCATTTAAATTTCCTCCTCACTTTAGGATAATTAGTAATAAAATATTTGAATTGCTAATCCTTAATGGCTAGCATCTAAAAAAACTTACTTTTCTGTTGAACTTTTTGCTTCAATTAAGTTCTTGAACTCAGCCTCAGACAATATTTCAATCCCAAGTTCCTGAGCCTGATCATATTTAGAACCTGGATTATCCCCAGCTACCAAATAATCTGTTTTAGAACTAACTGAAGAGACTGCTCTTCCTCCTGCTTTTTCAACCAGATCTTTGACCTCAGCCCGGGTGAAGTTATTAAGTGAGCCTGTAAAAACAAATTTTAGACCATCTAAAAACTTCTCGCTTTCCTGATCCTTTTCTTTTTCCAGTCGGATCCCAGCCTGCTTTAATCTGCTTAAAAGGTCTCTATTGTGCCTTTCCTTAAAAAAGCCAACAATACTTTCGGCAATTACCGGACCAATTTCATCAATCGCCTCCAATTCTTCTGCTGAGGCTTCCTGCAGCTCATCTATAGAATTATAGTTTGCTGCCAAAATTCTAGCAGCTCCAATTCCAACATGTCGAATTCCTAAAGCATAAAGAACTCTAAAAAACTCTCTATCTTTACTGGCTTCTACTGCTTCGATAACATTTTGAGAAGATTTTTCTCCCATTCTATCTAAGTCTTTAAGATGTGACTGTTTTAAGAAATAAAGATCTGCATAATCTTCTATCAGATTATTTTCCAGCAGCTGTTCAATTAAAGCCGGTCCAACCCCATCTATATTCATCGCATCTCTGGAAACAAAGTGAAGAATACTTTCCTTACGCTGGGCCGGACAGCTGATGTTTGTACACCGTGTAACAGCCTCACCCTCAGGTCTAATCACCTCACCACCACAGACAGGGCACTGATCAGGCATTTCAAAAACTTTTTCAGACCCATCCCGCTCTTCCTTAATTACCTTTACAACCTCAGGAATTATATCCCCAGCCTTCTGTACTAAAACTGTATCACCAATTCGAATATCTTTTCTTTTAATTTCATCTTCATTATGCAGAGTTGCTCTACTTACTGTTGAACCAGCAAGCTCCACCGGCTCTAGTATAGCTGTCGGGGTTAAAGCACCAGTCCTCCCCAGTGAAATCTCTATATCTTTGATGACAGTTGTCTTCTGCTGAGCGGGAAATTTATAAGCAATTGCCCAGCGTGGTGACCTTGCTGTTGAACCCAACTTTCCCCTCAGTGAAAGATTATTTATCTTTATTACCAGGCCATCAATTTCAAAATCCAGACTTTCTCTGTCTTCCTGCCAGTGCTCACAAATCTCAATTACTGCTTCAATATCAGCAGCTGATTGATGCCAGTTGACTTTAAAACCCAGCTCCTTTAAATAAGAAAAAACTTCAAGGTGGGTTTCAAATTCTCTGGCTGAATGAGAAATAAGATCATATATTAAAATTGATAAACTCCTCTGGGCTGCAATTTTACTGTCAAGCTGTCTGACCGAACCTGCAGCTGCATTGCGTGGATTAGCAAAGGGATCCTGATCATTTGCCAGTCTTTCTTCATTTAAACGCTGGAAATCACTTTTGGCTAAATAAATTTCTCCCCTGAGCTCCAGTTCTGCCTCCTCATCAATTTTTAAAGGAAGTGAGCGGATAGTTTTCATGTTTTTGGTAATATCCTCACCAACTTCGCCATTCCCCCGGGTAGCTCCAAGTTCAAAACTACCATTTCTATATCTCATTACTGCTGAAAGTCCATCAATTTTGTGTTCTACTACATACTGGTAATCTTCTCCACTGAGATTTTTTTGAACTCTCTGGTCAAAATCTCTTAAATCTCCAGCATCAAAAGCATTATCAAGGCTGAGCATGGTCGAAGAATGCTCTACTTTTTCAAATTCATCCAGAACCTCCCCCCCAACTCTCTGGGTAGGGGAGTCCTCAGTTATCAGCTCTGGAAATTCTTCCTCCAGTTTTATTAATTTCTGCATCAGCTGATCAAATTCAGCATCAGAAATTGAGGGATCATCAAGTACAAAATATTTATATTCATGTTCTCTTATTTTTTCTCTTAAAGCCTTAATTTTCTTTTCAGCTTTTTCTTTAGTTAACTTTGTCATCTTAACACCTACCTACACTTTCTGTATTGGAGCATATTCTGCCAGTAAATTTCTGGTCTTTCCTTCTGCAAAGGCAATTTTCAATTCCGGATTTTCTTTGCCTCTAATTGAAAGAATTGTACCAATTCCCCAGCGGGGGTGAACAATTTTTTGCCCAATAGCATAATCAGTACCAGAATTATCACTGTGAATCATTTCTTCTTCTCTGGCCATATCAGAACGGGTATCCGCCGCTCCAGAAAGCAGATCAGCTGGTATTTCTTCAATAAATTGAGAGGGGGGATTCATTTTTCTTTCTCCGAAGCGAAGTCTGACCTGAGCTCTGCTTAAGAAAAGTCTTTCTTCAGCTCTGGTCATCCCTACATAACAGAGCCGCCTTTCTTCTTCCATCCCTTTTCGCTCAAACATTGAATTAGAATGAGGAAAAATACCCTCTTCCATTCCTACTAAAAAGACTACCGGAAATTCTAATCCTTTGGCAGAATGAATAGTCATTAAGGTTAAAGAACTCTGATCTTCTTCCATAGAATCAATATCTGACATTAAAGTGACTTCCTCTAAAAATCCGGCCAGCGTATTATTATCACTGTTTTTCATATACTCATTAATAACAGAGAATAACTCTTCTATATTTTCCAGTCTGCTTTCTGCTTCAGCAGTTTTTTCTTCCTCCAGATTATGACGATAACCACTTTTATCTAAGAGTTTTTCGGTCAATCTTGCCAGAGCAATCTCTTCCTGTTCTGCTCTTAATTCTTCTATAATTTCTGTAAAATGAAGTACTCGTTTAGCATAGGTCCCACTTAAGGCAGGATTTTCTTTAGACTTTAAAGCAGCCTCATATAAATTGAGACCTTCAGCTTCAGCAAAATCCTGAACTTTACCCAGAGTCCCGGCACCAATACCTCTTTTGGGGCGGTTAATAATTCTTAAAAAACTGATATCATCAGCTGGATTATAAATCAGGCGCAGATAAGCCATAATATCTTTAATTTCCATCCGTTCATAAAAACGGACCCCACCGACTATCTGATAGGGAATACCATATTTCATCAGCATATCTTCAAAGGCTCTAGACTGCGAATTTGTTCTGTACAAAACAGCCAGGTCATCAAAAGTCAGCTCTTCATTTTCTGTTAGCTCCTTAGCGGTTCTACAGACAAAATCAGCTTCTTCTTTCTCATCCTTTGCCTCATATAATTCCAGTTTAGCTCCTTCACCCTGATCGGTCCATAGCTCTTTTTCTTTGCGGGAAGCATTATTTTTAATAACTGCCTGAGCAGCCTTTAAAATATTACCTTTAGAGCGGTAATTCTGCTCCAGACGAATCGTTTTAACATCAGGATAATCATCTTCAAAATTTAAGATGTTACGGATATCCGCACCTCTAAAACCGTAAATCCCCTGGTCAGGATCACCCACAACACAGACATTGCGGTAGCGCTCTGCCAGTAAGTTTACCAGCTGGTACTGGGCATGGTTAACATCCTGGTACTCATCGACCAGAATATACTTAAAACGCTCTTGATAGTGTTCTAAAACCAGTGGAAATTCTTCAAATAATCTTACAGTCTGCTGAATTAGATCATCAAAATCCATAGCATTATTTTCCTTGAGCCGTTTTTGATATTCTTCATAAATTTCTGCAGCAGTCTGGTCAAAAAAGCTGCCTGACACTGCACTCATCTGTTCTGGAGTTTTTAGTTCATTTTTAGCATTCGAGATTTTATTTAAAACAGATCTGGGTTTGGTTTTTTTAGGATCTAAATTTTTGGACTTTAAAACTTCTTTAACCAGTTTTCGCTGATCAAGGCTGTCAAAAATAACAAAGTTTTTATTATAGCCCAGTTTTTCTGCCTCCCGCCTCAAAATACGGACACAAAAAGAGTGAAAAGTGCTGACCCAGAGGCTGCTGTTAACTCCGCCCACCATATCTTTTACTCTTTCTTTCATCTCATTTGCTGCTTTATTGGTAAAAGTAACAGCTAAAATATTATAGGGAGAGACCCCATAATGGTTAATTAAATATCCAATTCTTCTGGTCAAAACTCTTGTTTTTCCACTGCCGGCACCAGCAAGAACCAATTCCGGTCCCTGATGATGTTTCACAGCCTTTTTTTGAGCTGGATTTAAATTTTTTAGAATTTCACTATCTTCCACCGAACCACTTCCTTATTAAAATCATTTTATTTACTAAATTCATTAAATTCTTTTTCTAAATTTTTATCCTTTATTAATTCTTCTACGATTTTACTACCTGCTGCCTCTGAAAAATATATTAAATGACTGCCACAGCTGCAGTCACTGGCCCCAAAACCACTGACTGGTGTTTTGCCTCCATTCTCTTTTAAAATCTGCGCCAAAAAACATTCGGCTTCCCTAGATAGCTCAAAGACAAAATCTTTTTCTAACTCTGCCTCAGCTAAAAAGTAATCAATATGCCAGTGAAAATTTTTATCTCTGCTGTAGTGGCGCTTAATTCGAGCTTCAAGATTGCGCTGGGCTGTCCCTGTATAAAAATAATAACCGGGTGCAAAAAACTTTTTACCCAGTGCTCCAATCTCAATTTTACTTTTCTTTTCTAACCTTATTTTTAAGATATAAACTCCACCATCAGGGTAAGTTTTCATTAAAACCACTCCACTAAATATCTTTATTCTGGCTTAAGTTAATAATTTCCTGCATATTGAACAGAAAAAATGCCGGTATCCCGGCATTTCAATTATAATACATTTATAAGTTTTTATCAATTTTTAAGTAGATATTTAAGCAGTTTAGAACTAAAAAATCAATCAACTTTTGCAAATTCTTTGACCAGCTTTTTTGCCAGATTTTGATTGATCATTGAAAATGGTCCTCCAACACAGCCTCCTGTACAGGCCATCCCCTCCAGAAAATTATATTTGTGTTTATCCGCCTTAATTAAATGAAGCTCTTTTTTCAATTTCCCCAGTCCATCTACCTGTTTGCTCTCAAAATCAGCTGCAGCCATTTCCTGCAGAGATTTCTGCAGCCCACCTGCATAGGCAAACTGTCTGCCCAGCTGCCCTGCATCTTCAATTTTTTCTTCTTCAGTTATTTGAGCTAAATTAATATCACTGGCGGTAAATAGTGCGAGCAGTTCGGCAAAAGTTAAGACATAATCTACATTTTCATCTTTTAGAGCCTCCGCTTTTTTTGCTGTACAGGGGCCAACAAAGACAGTTTTAAATCTCTGATTTTTACTCTTAATTTCTGCCGCGGTTACTGCCATCGGGGAATCTGTATTGGAAATCAGAGTGGAAAGTTCCTCAAATTCATTCTCTACCATGGATTTAAAGGCAGGACAGCAGGAAGAAAGTAATGTCTCATCTGCTTCAATCTTTTCTTCCAATTCTTCAGCCTCAGCTGCTGCTGTTATTTCAGCTCCAGCTGCAACTTCTCTGACCAGCTCAAAACCAATTTTTTTCAGGCTATATTTTACCTTTGCTGCACTCTGCTGATGTCCAAATTGACCTAAAAACGAAGGGGCAAGCATCACAGCCAGTTTGCTTTCTTCAGCAAATAGATTTACTGCAACTTCAATCAAATCACTAACTGCTGTTATCGCTCCAAAAGGACAGGCTGCAATACAGCTGCCGCAGCTGACACATTTATCTCTATCAATTTTAGCCTGGCGGTTGGAATCAGAACTGATGGCATCAAGTTCACAGGCTCTGCTGCAGGGACGCTGATTTTCTAAAATAGCATTATAAGAGCAGGCTCGGGCACATTTTCCACACTCCACACATTTCTCCTGATCGATATAGGCTTTGTTTTGAATAATTACTATCGCATTTACCGGACAGGCATTAACACATTTATGAGCCACACAATTTCTGCAGGCATCTGTAACAATGTATTTATCAATTGGACAGCTGTCACAGGCCATATCAATTACCTCGACCACACTACTTATTTTCTGCTGACGAGGAAAAGAAGCTGCCAGTTCTTCTAATCTCCGATCTTTATTCTCAGCAATATTAAAGCCAAGTACTGCTTTGATTCTTTCATCAAAAATGGCTCTCTCCTTAAATTCACAGCATCTGTAGCGGGGTGTGTCTTTAGTTATCATTCTTTCAGAGAGGCTGGAAATTTCAGCTGTCAGATTTCCCGCTTTAACAAGTTTCAGCAGTTCAATATATAATCTTCTCTTTAATTTAATAACTTCAGAAATATTATTACTCATCTTGTTGACACTCCTATCTTATATTTTCTCTTATAATCTTATCTAGTTTTTCCGGGTTTAGATCCTGATAAACTTTACCATTAAATTCTGCGACCGGCGCCTTTTCACAGCAGTTATCAATACAGTGACTTGTTTTTAAGTCTATCTTTTCCCGTAGCTTATGATTAAGATTTTCTACAGACTCCAGCAGATCAGCAGCTCCCATCAAGTGGCAGGGGGTTCCTATACATATTTTTAAAGTATTTTTAGACATCTATTCCACCTCCTCTGGCTTAAAACCATTCAATTTCAACCTTCTTTTTTATTCTCCGAAGCTGTTCAGCAATCTGACTTATTATCTGGCTTCTAATTCCTAAATTAATGGGCAGGTTCAGGCTCTGATGAGATTCGTTAACAGCTCGCCCCACCAAAAATCTAACACTATCACTTTCTAAAAGCAGTCGGGTGAAACGAGAAGCTCCATCTTTACCAGCAGCCGGAATCTGACCCGGTTTATATTTTTTTAACAGTGAAAGAACCCTATTTAATGTTAATAACCCTTCAGTTAGGAGATCAAAGCCCTCCATTTGACTGGTTGGAGGAATATCTTTATCATAATATTTAAGTCCAACCTCCAGTTTTTTATTCAGTTCGCGAGCTGCAATTTGAGCTGTTGTACCGCCACAAATTATTTTTTTACCCTCTGCCTCAGAGATTTTTACCGCAAGTAGACTGTCATCCTCTGCTTTTAAGGGAGGACCACTCCAGATATTCACTTTTCTTTTTTTTCTGTATTTCATTCCGATAATTGTAAAATCATCACCGGCCTGATCTCCATAAAAGGTATTGAAAACTTTAACCAGCTTATTAATATTATATTTTAAATCAGCCTGATTTCTTCTGACTGTTCTTTCAATTTCTGCAGCAACTCCATCCCAGCCCAGACCAAAATTTAAAAGTCCACCTATACCAGCATGAGTCACCCCATCACTGACCAGAAATAGCTGGTCTGATCGCTGAAATTTAAAATTGGCTTCTCTAATTTTTTTACCTTCTAATTCAAATTCTCGATAATCTAATTTCTGCACCTGATTATTTCTAAATAAAAAAGCTGAGGGGCTATCAATTTCTATCAGCCGAAGCTGATGTTTTTGGTCAATTATTAAAAAAGCCAGGGTTGCATAAGCAATTCCTCTGACTTCACAGACCGGAAGTGTCGCCAGGATTGTTGAAAGAATTTCTTTTAAAGGTAATTCCTTTTCCAGCAGTCCGGAGGCAATTTTGGAAGTCAGGGTGGAAAGAATATTAGCTTTAATACCACTTCCCAGACCATCTGATAGAACAACAATGGTTTTTTCATTTTTTTTGATAATTTCTACATTATCACCACAGACTTCTTCTCCGCCTTTAGGAATTGATCTATAAAACTCTTCAAAAACCAGTTCCATTAATCATCACCAGCCTGCAGAAGATCTGCGAGTTCTGTTAAAGCCGCTTTAGTCTCTACAGTTGTTTCCCCCAAAAGACCAGCTATTTCCTGAACAGTCTGCATCTGTTTATTGACAACATCATTTGTCTTTTCCACAGCTACTTTTTTCATCTTCTGCAGTTTAAGCCGCTGTTTTTCCTGCTGACTGATATCAGTTAAAATGCCCACTATTACTTTATGCTCCTTGAGAGCAAAAATTGTCTGATCAACGATAATAGTTCCATTTTTATAAGAACATTTTTGGTGAATAAGGCGCTGATTATGATTCCAGACTTTTTGAAAGCTGCTGCTGTCAATGAATTTATCCAGTTTTATCCCCTTCAGTTCTCTTCCTTTCTGGGCAAATAATTCCCGGGCCACCGGGTTGAATTTTTGAATTTTCATCTGATCATTGACCACTATAATTGCATTATGTGATGACTCCACAATAATTTGAGAAAGAGACTCTGCTCGTGATTTCATATAAGGAATACACATTTTCTTTTCGGCAAAGCCGTGATAAACTGCTGCTGCCTTTTCCCGGCAGCTGGAATAGCCGCAGCCGCCGCAGTCTTTTTCATCTTCTTTCTTTTCTTTAGCAATTGCAGTTAGAATTTTTTTGATTTCTGACTCAGGTACCTCAGGCAGCTTCATTTTTTTATTCTGATGTTTTCTTTGAATCGATATTTCTGGATCTGCTGGAAGATAACTTTTTACTTTATTTTTTTTATTTGCGGAT